>NZ_JBXAFF010000004.1:0-162907 GCF_058792815.1 Microbacterium sp. MPR-TSA4 | reverse complement strand
GATGGTGGTCATGCGCGGACCTCCGTGGTGGCGGCGTTGGCGGTGGGGGCGTCGGCGGACGCGGGGTCGGTGGCCGCGGCATCCGCCGGTCGGCCGGTGATGGTGAGGAACACCTCGTCGAGCGTCGGCTTCTGCACGCTCATCTCGGTGAGGTGGATGCCGGCCTCGCGCAGGGTGATGAGCAGGTCGGCGACCCGGTCGGGGTCGGCCATCGGCGCCGTGATGCGCGCGGCCTCCGGCGACAGCGCGCCGCGCACGCCGAGCACCTGCGCGATCGCGCGGAGGGCGTCGTCGGTGTCGGCGGCGTCGGCGAGCCGCAGGATCAGCGAGGAGGTGCCGACCGACGCCTTGAGGTCGTCGGCGGTGCCCTCGGCGACGACCCGGCCGTGATCGATCACGGCGATCCGGTCGGCCAGCTGGTCGGCCTCGTCGAGGTACTGCGTCGTGAGCACGACGGTGGAGCCCGTCGCGACCAGCTCGCGGATGGTGTCCCACATCTGTCCGCGCGTGCGCGGGTCGAGGCCCGTCGTCGGCTCGTCGAGGAAGATGAGCGGCGGCTGCGCGAGAAGGGATGCCGCGAGGTCGAGCCGGCGCCGCATGCCGCCGGAGAACTTCTTGAGCGGCCGGCGTGCGGCATCCGTCAGGGCGAAGCGCTCGAGCAGGTCGGCCGCCTTGCTCTTCGCCTCGGCGCGGGACAGGCCCAGCAGCCGACCGAAGATCATGAGGTTCTCGGTCGCCGACAGGGTCTCGTCGACCGAGGCGAACTGGCCGGTGACGCCGATGAGCTGGCGCACGACGTTCGGCTCGCGCATCACGTCGTGGCCGAAGATCTCGGCGCGGCCGCCGTCGGGACGCAGGAGCGTGGCGAGCATGTTGATGGTGGTGGTCTTGCCGGCGCCGTTGGGGCCGAGCACACCGTAGACCGTGCCGGCCTCGACCGTCAGGTCGACGCCGTCCACGGCCCGGTTGTCGCCGAAGACCTTCACGAGGCCTTCGGCGCGCACCGCGAGGGTGGGTGTGGAAGTGGAGGAAGTGGTCATGTCATCCACTGTGCGCCGGAGGCGCTGCCGCCCCGCTGTCACGAGCAGGATGCCGCTGTCACGGCGCTGTCACGGTGCGTCTGCGGGTGACACACTCGATGTATGAGCCTGCACATCACCGACGACCCGGCCGCCGACACCCTGCTCACCGACAACCCGCTCGCGCTGCTGATCGGCATGCTGCTCGACCAGCAGGTGGCGATGGAGACGGCGTTCAGCGGCCCGTTGAAGATCGAGGAGCGCATCGGCGCCGTGGATGCCGCCACCATCGCCGGCTACGACCCCGACGCGCTCGTCGCCGCCTTCCAGCAGTCGCCGGCGGTGCACCGCTACCCCGGGTCGATGGCGGGTCGGGTGCAGACCCTCTGCCGCACCCTCGAGCAGGACTGGGGCGGGGATGCCGCGGCGCTGTGGACCGAGGGCGACCCCGACGGCCCCACCGTGCTGAAGCGGCTGAAGGCGCTGCCGGGCTTCGGCGAGCAGAAGGCCAAGATCTTCCTCGCCCTGCTCGGCAAGCAGTACGGCTTCACGGGCGCCGGATGGCGCGAGGCGGCCGGAGCCTACGGCGAGGAGGGGTCGTACCGGTCGGTCGCGGACATCGTCTCGCCCGACTCGCTCGCCAAGGTCCGCGAGTTCAAGAAGGCGGCGAAGGCCGCGGCGAAGGGCTGAGGCGTCGCGGCCGGGAGGACGGACCCCCGGCCGTTGAGCGAGCGCAGCGAGTCGAAACGCCCCGACTCCCGACGTCAGCCCTGAAGGACCCCCGGCCGTTGAGCGAGCGCAGCGAGTCGAAACGCCCCCAGCGCGCCGGCTCAGCCCTGCACGAACAGGTATCCGCGGTCGTCGTCGAAACCGCCGATGACCAGGCCGCGGCTGTAGTGGCCGAGCATCTCGTCGCGCACGCGCAGTCGCCACGCGGCCGCCTCGGTCGGGTCGGTACGCCGCAGCGCCTCGATGTCATCGGGGATCTGCACCGTCGCCACGACGTCCGCGGCATCCGGCTCGCGCACCGGAGCGGAGGCGAGCGCCCACGCCACCAGCAGGCGGTCGCTGTCGACGCCCTGGCCGCGCTGGTCGAGCTCGGCGCCGTCGTAGGCCGAGCCGTACTGGTCGACGAGGTACTGCACGAACCGCACGCCGATCGTCTTGGCGTTGAAGTGGGCGTTGCGGCGCACGAGCGGGTCGAACGTCCAAGTGACGGTGCCGATGTCGCGGGCGATGGCCCACTGGCGCTGCTGCTGCTTGAGGAGGCGTCCGAACCCGCGGCGCTGGTACTCCGGCAGCACGCCGGTCACGTGCGAGTGCATCGCGTGCTGCTCGGGCGGCGAGAAGAACGCGACGGATGCCCCGACGATGCGATCACCGTCGTAGAGACCCACCACGTAGTTGCCCGAGTACTGCAGCGCCCGCATGAGCGGCGCCGGCAGCGGATCGCGCCCACCCCAGATCTCGACGAGGATGCGATGCGCGGCGAAGATCTCGTCGAGCGTGTCGAGATCGCGGATGCTGAGCGTGGACTCGGATGCGCCGGATGCCATGCCTCCACGGTAGCCGTTCGACGGCGACCGTCGCGGCGTCGATCGGTGGATGCCGCGACTCAGGCGCCGCGCAGGCGCTCGCCGAGGTAGCCCACGAGCGCGTCGAGGGCGATGCGCTCCTGCGCCATGGTGTCGCGATCGCGCACGGTGACGGCCTGGTCGTCGAGCGAGTCGAAGTCGACCGTCACGCAGAACGGCGTGCCGATCTCGTCCTGCCGGCGGTAGCGCCGACCGATGGCCCCGGCGTCGTCGAAGTCGACGTTCCAGCCCTGCGCGCGCAGGTCGTCGGCCACCTGGCGCGCCAGCGGCGAGAGACGCTCGTTGCGCGAGAGGGGCAGCACGGCGACCTTCACGGGAGCCAGGCGCGGGTCGAGCGCGAGCACCGTGCGGGTGTCGGTGCCGCCCTTGGCGTTGGGCACCTCCTCCTCGCGGTACGCGTCGACCAGGAACGCCATCATCGCGCGGGTGAGACCGAACGAGGGCTCGATGACGTAGGGCGTGTACTTCTCACCCGAGGCCTGGTCGAAGAAGGTGAGCGACTGGCCGGACGCCTCGGAGTGGCTCTTGAGGTCGTAGTCGGTGCGGTTGGCGACACCCATGAGCTCGCCCCACTCCTTGCCCGGGAAGCCGAAGCGGTACTCGACGTCGATGGTGCCGGCGGAGTAGTGCGCGCGGTCCTCCTCGGGCACGTCGAACCGCTTCATGTTGGCGGGGTCGACACCGAGGTCGACGAACCAGTTCCAGCACGCCTCCACCCAGTGCTCGAACCACTGGTGCGCCTCGGCGGGCGGCGTGAAGTACTCGATCTCCATCTGCTCGAACTCGCGCGTGCGGAAGATGAAGTTGCCGGGGGTGATCTCGTTGCGGAAGGCCTTACCGACCTGGCCCACGCCGAACGGCGGCTTGCGACGCGACGCCGTCAGCACGTTCGAGAAGTTGACGAAGATGCCCTGCGCCGTCTCGGGGCGCAGGAAGTACAGGCCCGACTCGTCGTCGACGACACCCAGGTAGGTCTTGACGAGGCCGGAGAACGCCTTCGGCTCGGTGTACTGGCCCTTGGTGCCGCAGTTGGGGCAGGGGATGTCGGCGAGACCGTTCTCGGCGGGGCGGCCCTTGCGCGCCTCGAAGTCCTCGATGAGGTTGTCGGCGCGGAAGCGCTTGTGGCAGTGGAGGCACTCGACCAGCGGGTCGGTGAACGTGGCGACGTGGCCGGAAGCCTCCCAGACGCGCTTGGGGAGGATGATGCTCGAGTCGAGCCCGACCATGTCGGCGCGGCCGCGCACGAACGTCTGCCACCACTGACGGCGGATGTTCTCCTTGAGCTCCGTGCCGAGCGGGCCGTAGTCCCACGCCGACCGCGATCCGCCGTAGATCTCGCCGGCCTGGAAGACGAAACCGCGATGACGGGCGAGGGCGATGACTTTGTCGAGGCGGGACTGCTCGGCCACAGGTGGCTCCAAATGGTCGTGTCGCGAATGCGAAAAGGGTGTGGATGCCGAGAGCTCCGGCATCCGTCGAGTCTAGTCTTCCGCCGCAGCGGCTTCCCGGCCCACCCGTCCAGACGGCTGCGGGCGCGGCACCGTCATGGATTCGGATCTCGCCGACGGATGCGGATGCCGCGCGCGGCGGCATCCGCATCCGTTCACAACTTCCGATTCTGTTGGTTCGGTCGCTACCGCTTCGGCTTGCGGACGAAGAGCGTCTCGCTCTGCTCGAGGGCCATGCCCTTCGTCTCCGGGATCTTCCAGAGGACGAAGACGAAGGACAGCGCCGCGAAGACCGCGTACATGCCGTACGTGAACGGGAGCGAGAACGCCGCGAGCTGCGGGAACGTCCACGAGACGAGGAAGTTGGCGATCCACTGCGCCCCGGCCGCGACGCCGAGCGCCTTCCCGCGGATGCGGCTGGGGAAGATCTCGCCGAGCAGCACCCACACGATCGGGCCCCAGGAGGCGCCGAATCCGACGACGAACAGGTTCGCCGCCACCAGGGCGATCGGCCCCCACGCCCCGGGCAGCGTGACCTCGCCGTCCACCGTCTGGGCGAACGCGAAGGCGAGCGCCATCGTGCCCAGGGAGAGCGCCATCAGGAGCGAGCCGGTCATCAGGATGGGCTTGCGGCCGATGCGGTCGACCAGGAAGATCGCGATCAGCGTGACGAGCACATTGGTCACGGACGTGAACACGCTGATTAGCAGCGAGTTGCTCTCATCGAAGCCGACGGCCCGCCAGAGCGTCGTCGAGTAGTAGAAGATCACGTTGATGCCGACCAGCTGCTGGAACGCCGACAGGATGATGCCGATCCACACGACGGGCTGAAGGCCGAGTGCCGAACCCCGGAGGGAGGCGGTCCGGTTCTTGCGATCGTCCTCGATGCCGCTGATCAGCTCGTTCATCGTCTTGTCGAGGTCGGCCGCCGGGACGAGACGCTCGAAGATCGCCCGTGCCTCGTCGTTGCGCCCCTTGGCGAGCAGGAAACGCGGAGACTCCGGCATCGTCAGGGAGAGGATGCCGTAGACCGCGGCCGGGATGACGCCGATGAGGAACATCCAGCGCCAGGCCTCCAGCCCCCACCAGAGCACGTTGTCGGCGCTGCCGGCGGCGCCGGCCAGCACCGCGTTGCTCAGCAGGGCGGTGAAGATTCCGAGCGTGATCGCGAGCTGCTGCAGCGAGGCGAGGCTGCCGCGCACCTGGCGCGGCGCGACCTCCGCGATGTAGGCGGGGGCGACGACCGAGGCGATGCCGATCCCGATGCCGCCGAGCACGCGCCAGACGATGAGATCGGGGACGCTGAAGGTCAAGGCCGACCCGATCGAGCTGGCGAGGAACATCGCCGAGCCGAGCAGCATGACCCGAAGGCGCCCCCAGCGGTCGGACAGCGCGCCGGCGATGACCGCTCCCAGCGCACAGCCGAGAAGGGCGACGGCGACGACGAATCCGGTGAGGAGCGCGTCCTTCGTGTACGTGGACTCGATGGAGGAGACGGCGCCGTTGATGACGGAGGAGTCGAAGCCGAAGAGGAACCCGCCGACCGCGGCGGCGACCGACAGCGCGGCGGCCCGTCGCCCGTAGGGGCTCCTCATCGAGAACGTTCCGGCGGGGAGGGAGTCGGTCGTGGTCACTCGGAAAACGATAGCTCCGCGCCGAGGGGTGCGGGCGGTCCTCCGCTCCGTCGGCGATCAGCTGAGGAAGGAGATGGCCACCGGGTAGGTGTACCACTCGCCCTTGTTCGCCTTCACGGCGGCGATGATCGAGAAGACGATGCGCACGACGTAGACGAGGGGGACGACGAGGAAGCCGATCAGCACGATCATCAGCACGTAGCCGACGACCTCGGCGATGAGCAGGGTGAGCTGGAAGTTGAGCGCCGTCGCGGTGTGCGCGCGCACGAACGGGCCGCGGTCTTTCAGCACGAGGTAGCCGATGAGCGCCGGAAGGAATCCGAAGAGGGCCCCGCCGACGTGTACGAGGGTCGCCCACATCTTCTCGTCGGACGGGTTCATCGGCTGCGGGCCGGGCTGCGGATACGGCGGAGTGGTCATGCGACCAGCGTAGAGGTCTGGACACGCCGGGCCCGAGGGGGTTATCCCGAGATCTGGGCGTTCCTCGGCATCCGGGGGCATCGTTCGATACGGTCGAAGGACATCGGCAACGCAAAGGAAAGTGGGTTCGTAACGTGGAGATTCTTGCCGCTGGGGGAACGCTCGTGATCGTCGGCATCGCCGTGGTCGCCGCGATCGTCCTCCTCATCTTCTTGCTCATCATGGTCCGCGCCTGGTACAAGGTCGCCAAGGCCGACCAGGCCCTGGTCATCGTCGGCAAGAACCAGAAGAACGCCAGCGGCGAGTCGTCGCGCATCTCGGTGATCACCGGGGGCGGCGCCCTCGTCAACCCGCTGACGCAGCGCGCCGAGATGATCTCGCTGCGCGCACGTCAGATCAAGATGGAGCCGACGGCGCAGGCCTCCAACGGTGTGACCGTCAACGTCTCGGGCGTCGCGCTGGTGAAGATCGGTTCGGATCCCGAGTTCGTCCGCCGTGCGGCCGAACGCTTCCTCTCGCAGGACGGCGCGATCGAGCAGTTCACCACCGAGCAGTTGGAGGGCGCGCTGCGCGGCGTCGTCGCGACCCTCACCGTCGAGCAGCTCATGAAGGACCGCCAGAAGCTCTCCGACCAGATCGCCGAGGGCATCAAGAGCGACCTGCTCGCCCAGGGGCTCATCCTCGACTCGTTCCAGATCCAGGGCGTCACCGACAAGAACGGCTACATCGACGCCCTCGGTGCCACCGAGGTCGAGCGCGTCCGCCGCGAGGCCGAGGTCGCCCGCATCAACGCCGCGCGGGAGGTGCGCGCCCGCCAGATCGCGACCGACGAGGCCAACCTCGTCGAGCAGACCGCGTTCGACAAGAACTCCGCCGCGGCGGCCGCCGAGGTCGGTCGGGCTCGCGCCGAGGCCGAGCAGGCCGAGGCCCTCGCCCGGGCCGAGCGCGAGCAGGCGGTGCTGCTGCAGGGTGCCGAGAACAAGCAGGCGCAGCTCGACGCCGACATCAAGAAGGTCGCCGATGCAGACCTCTACCAGCGCCAGCGCGCCGCGGATGCCGCGGCGTACGGCGAGGTGAAGGCCGCCGAGGCGCGTGCGCAGATCGCGGCGCAGGAGGCGGAGGCCACGCGCCTGCGCGCTCAGGCCGAGGCCGACGCGGTGCGCCTCGTCGGCGAGGCGCGGGCGTCCGCGATCGAGGCGGAGGCCGAGGCCCTCTCGAAGAACCAGGAGGCGTTGCTCGCACAGCGCGCCCTCGAGGCGCTCGTGCCGATGATGACGGAGTTCGCGCGCGGCTTCGACAAGGTCGGCTCGATCACGGTGCTCGGCGGCGAGGGCGCCTCCAGCCACATGGCGGCGGAGTCGGCCTCGAGCATGCGGGCGAGCTTCGACGCGATCCAGGCGGCCACCGGCATCGACCTGCGTCAGGTGATCCAGGGGCAGGCGACGGGTCGGGGGATGGCCCAGGGCCTGCGCGAGGAGCAGGCATCGCGCACGGATGCCGCGGCATCCGCCGAGATCCCCACCCCCTGATCGGAGATGCAGGCGTCGGCGCGGCGCCGGTCGTTCAGTGACCGGCGCCGTCGCCCTCGCCGCACCAGGCGGTGACCCACGCCAGCAGCTCCCCCTTGAGGGCAGGGCCGGCGGCGAGGGCGAACTGGCCGGGTTCGTCGTCGACCACGACGTCGACGACGAAGACGGTGCCGCGCTTGTCCTCCTGCACGGCGTGGGGGTCGCAGCGCGCCGGCACGAGCGGCAGCGCGATGGTCGTCGGGTCAGGATGGCCGTCGGCGAGATCGATGTCCAGCGCGTACACGCCTCCCGTGGCGGCGGGAAACGTCAGCAGGTTCGTCTCGCGGATGCCGGTGAGCTCGACGTGGGCGGTGCCGCCGCGCGGGACGATCGACACCGACAGCGTCGCGGGCGCTCCCGGGGTCGACGGGGCGAACGCGGTGAGGTCGACGTCGGCGACCTGGCGCACGTGCTGCTCGACGCAGTCGCGCCGGTGGAGCGCGGCGAGGAACGGGAACAGCTCCGGCGCCGGCGCGCTCGCCCGGCCCGCCCGTCCGTCGATCACGTAGTCGAACGTCACGGTGCTCGCGGCATCCTGCGGGGCGTCGCACACCGCGCCCGGCAACTGCACGCGGACGTCGACCGTCGACCCCGGACCCAACGGAGAGACCCTGTCGACGATGCGCGTGGCGGGCGCCGCGAACCGGGGATCGTCGAGTCGGACCGCACCCACCTCGATCGCGACGTCGCCGTGGTTCTCGATCCGCAC
Source organism: Microbacterium sp. MPR-TSA4 (assembly GCF_058792815.1). Lineage (NCBI taxonomy): Bacteria > Bacillati > Actinomycetota > Actinomycetes > Micrococcales > Microbacteriaceae > Microbacterium > Microbacterium sp. MPR-TSA4. The sequence goes on along the minus strand of NZ_JBXAFF010000004.1, from coordinate 154,514 downwards.
CTCGGCCTGCCGGTCGGCGACATCGGACCGCTGCTGGGTGACGACCACCGCGACCCCCGCCGGTGGCGGCCCCGGGCTGACGGCCGGCTCCGCGTCGGCGGCGCACCCCGTGAGCAGCGCCGTCGCGATCACCGCCGCAGCGACGGCCGACCGGTGCCGCACGCGGCTCACCGCCGCAGCTCCACCCGCGCGACCGTCGCATCGTCGAGGGCGACGGGATCGATCTCCACGCCGATGCCCGGCGCGGTCGGCACGCGCACGTACCCGTCTTCCAGCACGATCGGGTCGCGCACGATGTCGCGCGCGTAGAAGCGGGATGATGCCGAGACGTCGCCCGGCAGGGTGAAACCGGGCAGCGCCGCGAGGGCCGCGTTCGCCGCACGGCCGATGCCGGTCTCGAGCATGCCGCCGCACCACACCGGGACGCCCGCCTCCCGACACAGGTCGTGGACGCGGACCGCTTCGAGGTAGCCGCCGACGCGTCCGGCCTTGATGTTGATGATGGCGGCGGCGCGCAGAGCGAGCGCGTCGCGCGCGGCCTTGGCCGACACGATCGACTCGTCCAGGCAGAGGGGCGTGCGCAGCCGTGCCGCCAGCGCGGCGTGGTCGACGATGTCGTCCTCCTGCAGCGGCTGTTCGATCAGCAGCAGGTCGAACCGGTCGAGCTCGGCGAGGGTGTCGGCATCGGCGAGCGTGTAGGCCGAGTTCGCATCCACCTGCAGCGCGATGGCGCCGAAGGCGTCCCGCACGGCGGCGGTGTCGGCGACGTCGCGGCCGGGCTTGATCTTGATCTTGATCCGTACGTAGCCCTCGTCGAGGTAGCCGGCCACGACATCGACGAGCGCGGCCGGGTCGCGCTGGATGCCGACCGACACCCCGCTCGGCACGCGGTCGACCGTGGCGCCGAGGTACTCGCCCAGCGGGCGCCCCTCGGCGCAGAGGGCCGCATCGAGGACGGCGAGCTCCAGGCCGGCCTTCACCATGCGGTGGCCGACGAAGGGCTCCAGCACGGCCGACACGTCCTCGGGCGAAAGGCCGCCGGAGGCGGAGGACCCGGCATCCAGCAGCGCCGGCACGAGGAAGCGCTGAGCCACGTCCCACGCGCCCTGCGTGTACTCGCTGGAGTACAGCGGCGCCTGCTGGGTGACGATCTCGCCCCACCCGTCGCTGCCGGCCGTGCGGGCGCGCACGACGATCGCCTCCCGCACGGTCTCGGTGCCGAACGACGTCGTGAAGGGCGAGACCAGCGGCAGGTGCACGACGCGCAGCTCGACGGCGTCGAGGCGCACGGGTGCGGCGGGGCGGGCGATCGGCATGCGCTCAGGCTACGCCGCGCGCGGGTGCGGCGGGCTCGTGCTCAGCGGTGGGCGCGCAGCACGGCGAAGCGCGGCGCGATGTAGGTGCTGCGACGCGGCGCCCGGGGCAGCAGGGCTCCGGTGATGGCGGTGATGAAAGTGCGCACGGCATCCGTCCTCTCGAGGTCTTCACTCAAGAGAGGGCGGATGCCGTGGCTTATGACGCGGGTTCGCGAAATCAGTCGTCGACGACGGTGACCGCGACCTCGATGTTGCCGCGCGTGGCGTTCGAGTACGGGCACACCTGGTGGGCGGCGTCGGCGAGCTGCTGCGCGACGGCGAGGTCGACGTCGGGGATGTTGACCTCGAGCGCGACGGCCAGCTGGAATCCACCCTGGCCGTTGGGGCCGATGCCGACGCGCGAGCCCACGCTGGAGCCCTCGATGCTCACCTTCTGGGCGCGAGCGACGCTCTGCAGGGCGCTGTGGAAGCAGGCCGCGTACCCGGCGGCGAACAGGAGCTCCGGGTTCGGGGCCTCACCGGCGCCGCCCATCTCCTTGGGGACGCGCACGTCGAAGTCGAGGATGCCGTCGGTGGTGCGGACGTGTCCGTTGCGGCCGCCGCCGGTGGCGAGGGCTTCTGCGGTGTAGAGGGTGTCCATGGTGGTTCCTTTCGTGGAGGTGGGAGGGCGCGCCGCTCAGGCGGCGGTGCGCAGGTCGGCGGCGAGCGCGCGCATGTTGGCGGTGATGGCGGCGAGCTGTTCGAGCAGCTCGCCGAGGCCGCGGCCGCTGTCGACGAACGCGGGCACGAGGCAGCCGGCAGCCGCCACGACGTCGGCGTGGACCTCGCGCCCGGCGGCGGTCAGCGCGACGCGCACGACGCGTTCGTCGGCGGCGTCACGGCGACGCAGGACCAGACCGCGGTCCTCCAGACGCCGCAGCAGCGGCGAGAGCGTGCCCGAGTCGAGGCCGAGTTCGTCGCCGAGTCCGCTCACGGTGCGCTCGCCCGCGGCCAGCACGATCAGCGCCAGGTACTGCGGATACGTGAGCTTCCACGGCTTCAGCACTTCGCGATAGGCCTGCGTCGTGGCGTGCGAGGCGGTGTACATCGCGAAGCAGACGAACTCGTCGAGCGTGGCGGGAGCGGACATGAGGAAAGCATTGCACACAATTCAGTTGTGCACAATTTGTCTCGGGAGGCGTGTCAGCGCGACAGCGTGAACCCGTCCGGATCGCCCTCCCGCGGCGGCCGCAGCTGCGGCGGCAGCGGCCACGGCAGGACGATCCCCTCGTGCGGCCGGCTCATGTCGCCGTAGTCGTCGACCTTGACGACGATCCGCGCCGGCGTCACCTCGACGAGCCGGACGCGCACCGGCTGCCCCTCACCGCGCTCGAGCATCCACGGCTCGGCCAGGAACGCGAGACCCCGCCGCTCGAGCGCGTCCTCGGCATCCAGCCAGTCGACGGATGCCGCGACCACCCGCCCCAGCACGTCGATCGCCGTCCAGGCGTCGCCGTCCGGCCGTATCCAGCCGAGACGTTCGCCGTCCTCCCGGCGGTGCGCCGTCCAATCCTCCGGAACGACCCCGCCGACGCTCACGCCGTCACCCCCTCACGGACGAACAGGTAGCCGCGGTCGTCGAATCCGGCGACCCTGAAGCCGTCCTCGGTGAGCCCGAGGAACGCCTCCCGCACGCGGTACCGCCAGTCCAGCGCCTCACCGGGTGCCTCGCGTCGCAGCCGTTCGATGTCGGCGGGCACCTCCACGGTGGTGACGATGTCCTGCTCGCGCGGCGGGGCGGCGGGCGCATCCAGATCCCAGACGGCGAAGATGCGGTCGGTCTCGTCGCCGCGGTTCACCCCGTCGTCCATGGCGCCGTAGTGGTCCACGAAGTACGCGCCCACGCGCGCGCCGAGAACGCGCAGGTTGAACGACGCGTTGCGGGCGACGAGCGGATCGAAGGTCCAGGTGATGTGGTGCACGTCGCGCCCGAGCGCCCACTCCCGCTGATGCTGCTTGAGCAGCCGCCCGAGTCCCCGCCCCCGATACCCGCCGACGATGCCGGTGATGTGCGAGTGCAGCGACCGGTCGTCGGGAGCGGCGAAGAACCCGACCGACGCGCCGATCATGCGCTCCGCCGCGGGATCGCCCTCCGTCGGGGCGGCATACAGCCCGACGGCGTAGTTGCCCACGTGCGCGAGCGCCCTCAGGAGGTTCGCGGGCATGCCCGTGCGATCGCCGCCCCACACCTCGCTGAGCACGGCGGACGCCGCCGTGATCTGGGCCATGGTCTGCAGGGGTCGGATGCGGAACCCGTCGGGGGTCCGGCTGTCGAGGTCCTCCATGCCGTCACCCTACGCCGGACCCCGACGGAGCCACCGCGCCGACCGGACGATAGCCTGAAACGATGGCTACCGACGACTCCGCGCGCAGACGGCTGGCGCGGATGCCGCCGCAGGGCGCCATCGTCGCCGTGCTGGCGCTGGCCGGCCTCGCCTCGTCGTTCATGTTCACGCTGGTCGTCCCGATCCAGACGCGCCTGCCCGACCTCCTGCACGCCGACCGCGACGACACGGCGTGGGTGGTCACCGCGACGCTCCTCGCGGCCGCCGTCATCACGCCGATCGCGGGGCGTCTGGGCGACATGTACGGCAAGCGCCGCATCGTGCTGGTGCTGCTGGCGACGCTCGTCGTCGGCTCCGTCATCGCGGCGCTGTCGACGGGGTTGGTCTGGCTGATCGTCGGCCGCGCCCTGCAGGGGGCCGTGACCGGCGTGATCCCCCTCGGCATCTCGATCCTGCGCGACGTGCTCCACGAAGACCGCGTCGACCCGGCCATCGCCCTCATCAGCGCGACCCTCGGCGTCGGCGGCGCGCTCGGACTCCCCGTGAGCGCACTCGTGACCGAGAACGCCGACTGGCACGCCCTCTTCTGGACGGCCGCCGCCCTCGGCGCGATCGTGTTCGTGCTCGTCCTGCTCGTCGTCCCCGTGAGCATCCTGCGCACGGCGGGCCGCTTCGACTACGTCGGCGCGCTCGGTCTCGCGGTGGGCCTGCTCGGCATCCTGCTCGCCATCTCGCGCGGCGACGCCTGGGGGTGGGCGTCACCGGCGACCCTCGGCTGCGGCCTCGGCGGTGTGGCCGTCCTCCTCGTCTGGGGGTGGTACGAACTGCGGATCGCCGAGCCTCTGCTCGACCTGCGCGTCGCCGCCCGGCGCCCCGTGCTGCTGACGAACCTCGCGTCGGTCGCGATGGGGTTCTCGCTGTTCTCGTCCAACGTGTCCTACCCGCAGCTGCTCGAGCTGCCCGCACCGACCGGCTTCGGGCTCACGCTGCTGGCGGCGAGCCTGGTGATCATGCCGTCCGGCCTGGTCATGATGGTGCTCTCCCCGTTCTCCGGGCGCCTCGCGAGCACCGTCGGGCCGCGACGGCTGCTCATCCTCGGCGCGATCGCGCTGATCGCCGCCTACGGCTTCAGCCTGCTGTTCGCGTCGGCCATCTGGCACATCCTCATCGCGAACCTCCTCATCGGCGTCGGCATCGGGTTCGGCTACGCCGCGATGCCCATGCTCATCATGCGCTCGGTGCCGCAGACCGAGACCGGAGCCTCCAACGGCCTCAACGCCCTCTTCCGCTCGCTGGGGACGAGCTCGGCCGCGGCGGTCGTCGGGGCGGTGCTCGCCGGCATGTCGACGGTGCAGGACGGACGCGCCGTGCCCACGGCATCCGCCTTCCAGGTGTCGTTCTGGCTCGGGCTCGCCGCCGCGGTCATCGCGCTCACGGTCGCGGCCTTCATCCCGCTGCGCCCCGCCGACGAGCACCACCCCGCGTTGCCGGCGGACCACTAGCCTCGCACCATGAGTCCGCGCCAGCCCGTCCTGCCCGCGCCCGCGTCCTCCGGAGACCGCGACACCCGGTTCTTCGGCCAGCCCTGGGCACTCGCCCACGTGTTCGGTGTGGAGATGTGGGAGCGGTTCAGCTTCTACGGCATGCAGGGCATCCTGCTCATCTACCTGTACTACTCGGTGAGCGAGGGCGGCCTCGGCGTCGATCAGGGCGTGGCCGCCGGCATCGTCGGAGCCTACGGCGGCGCCGTCTACCTCTCCACGATCCTCGGCGCCTGGATCGCCGACCGGATCCTCGGAGCGGAGCGCGTGCTGTTCCTCAGCGCGATCGTCATCATGGCCGGCCACATCGCCCTCGCGCTGCTGCCGGGCTTCGTCGGCGTGGGCGTGGGCCTCGTGCTCGTCGCGATCGGCTCCGGCGGGCTGAAGGCCACCGCGACCAGCGTCGTGGGCACCCTCTACGGCCCGGACGACACCCGCCGCGACGGCGGATTCTCGCTGTTCTACCTCGGCATCAACCTGGGCGCGTTCGCCGGGCCGCTGCTGACCGGCCTCCTCCAGTCGAGCCTCGGCTTCCACTGGGGCTTCGGCCTCGCCGCCGTCGGGATGGCCCTGGGGCTCGTGCAGTATTCGTTCGGCCGCCGTCAGCTGCCCGCCGCGGCACGCGCGGTGCCCAACCCGCTGCCGCGCGAGCGCTACCCGCTGATGATCGGCATCGCGGTCGCCGGGGTCGTCCTCATCGTCATCCTGGTGCTGCTCGGCGTCATCCGCGCCGACAACCTCGCCCTGATCGTGATCGTCACCGTGATCGGGGCGGCGATCGCCTACTTCGCGGTCATCCTGTCCAGCCGCCGGGTGGATGCCGAGGAGCGCAGCCGCGTGTGGGGATTCGTGCCGCTGTTCCTCACCTCGGTCGCCTTCTGGTCGCTGTACCAGCAGCAGTTCACGGTGCTGACGGTGTACTCCGACAAGCGGCTGAACCGCGACCTGTTCGGCTGGGAGATGCCGGTGTCGTGGGTGAACTCCATCAACCCGGTGTTCATCATCGTGCTCTCCGGCGTCTTCGCCGCGGTGTGGACGAAGCTCGGCGCACGCCAACCCGCCACGCCGGTGAAGTTCGGCGTCGCCGCCATCGTGATGGGCGCGGCGTTCCTGCTGTTCCTGCCCTTCGCGGGCGGCGGCGAGAACTCGACGCCGCTGCTGGCCATCGTCGGCATCCTGTTCGTGTTCACCGTGGCGGAGCTGCTGCTCTCGCCGGTGGGCCTGTCGGTGACGACCAAGCTGGCCCCCGACGCCTTCCACACCCAGATGGTGGCGCTGTTCTTCCTGTCGGTGGCGCTCGGCACCGCGATCGCCGGCCAGCTCGCGACCCTCTACGACCCCGACGACGAGGTGCCCTACTTCTCCGTGCTGGGCCTCATCGCGATCGGCGTCGGCGTGCTGCTGCTGCTCTTCGCGAAGCCGGTCCTCCGGCTCATGCGCGGCGTGCGCTGAGGCGGCATCCGCCCACCGGACGCGGGTGTCACCCGACGTCACACGTCCGCGCAGACGGCGCCGGTCGCCGTATCCTGGCGGTGGCTCGAAAACCGGAAGCCTCCGCCTTGAGCAGCCTGCGCCCCTCGCCGCTGCAAGAGCCTTCTGACACTCGCCCGCCCCGCGGGCCATCGTCCTCAGGAGGAGACCCATGTCCGTCGCCACCACGACCTCCGGCAGCCTGCCCCGCACCGCCGCCCTCATCGAGGCGAACGCCTCGCGCACCCTCGCCGACGACGGCTTCACGCTGCAGTCGACGCCCGCGTTCGAGTCGTTGACCGCCCAGGCCGTCGCGGACGTCGTGGAGCGTCAGCGCGCCGCCGGCATCACCCTCGTCGGCGACGGCGAGTTCGGCAAGGCCATGTCGAACGCGGTCGACTACGGCGCCTGGTGGTCGTACTCATTCCAGCGGGTGAGCGGCCTGTCGCTCACCGAGGTCAACGCGTTCAACGAGCCGCCGGTGCGCTCCGCGCCCGGCGAGATCCGCCTCACGAGCTTCCTCGACCGCCGCGATCGGCAGCTGTTCCCGGCCGTCTACGCCGAGGCCGTCGAGGCGGGGCGCACCGCCACCGCGTTCCCCACGACGACCGGACCGCTCGCGTACCGGGGTCACGATGCCGTGGCATCCGACATCCGTCACCTCACCGGCGCCCTCCGGGACGGCGAGCGGGGCTTCCTCACGGCCATCGCGCCCGGGTCTGCGGCGCGCGTGCGCAACGAGTACTACGCCGGCGACGAGGAGCACATCTTCGCGTGGGCCGACGCCCTGCGCGAGGAGTACCGCGCGATCGTCGACGCCGGGCTCATCCTGCAGCTGGACGACCCGTCGCTCGCCGAGAACTTCGACCAGATCAACCCGGAACCCTCGATCGCCGACTACCAGGCCTTCACGAAGATCCGCATCGACGCGATCAACCACGCCATCGCCGGGCTCCCCAAGGAGCAGGTGCGCCTGCACCTGTGCTGGGGGTCGTGGCACGGGCCGCACATCACCGACATCGAGCTGAAGGACATCCTGCCCGTCGTGCTGCAGGCGAACGTCGGCTCGATCTCGTTCGAGGCCGGCAACGTCCGCCACGAGCACGAGTTCGGTGCGTGGGCGGATGCCGCCGTGCCCGACGACCTGGTGCTCGTGCCCGGCGTCGTCAGCCACGCGACCAACGTCGTGGAGCACCCGGAGCTCGTCGCGCAGCGCATCCGCCGGTTCACCGACATCGTGGGCGCCGACCGCGTCATCGCCTCGACCGACTGCGGGCTCGGTGGACGCCTCCACCCCGACATCGCCTGGGCGAAGCTCGAGACGCTCGGCGAGGGCGCCCGCCGCGCCTGAGGGCACTCCGGCGCGTCCCCCGGGACGTTTCATGCCGGAATATCGGCTGCGCTCCGGCGAGGCGGGACAGAATCGAATCGGAAGCAGGTCGGGTCCGCGTCGACACCGTCGACGGCCCGCGAGTACGGCGCAGCGGGGGGATCAGCACCCTGCGCGATCGCGAGCTTGCGCAGCGACTCCACGTCTCTCGCACACCCGTCCGCGAAGCACTGATGCGCCTGGAGCGGATCGGCCTGGTCGAGATCGAACCCAGCCGTTTCACCCGCGTGACAGCGGTCGATGAGGCAATGGTCCGTCACCACCGCGAGCTCGCCGGCTACATGGCCGGGGTCGCCGCGCACATGGCCATGCCGCGATCGCGTTGACGCGGGTGCGGGGACGCGGACCGTTGCGCCGCGTCGCCACCGAGGTGCAGCATGTCGAGTGCGCCGAGCTGCGCACCGCGATCGTGACGCGCGACGTGGAGCGGGTCGAGCGGCTGATCCGCGTGCTGCACGGCATCCCGTGAGCGCGCACGAGACACGGGCGCCGATCCGGCAGAATCGATCCATGGCTCCCGTGCACGATCCCCACCTTCCCGCCGACCACGCGTGCCTCATCGTGCACGGTAGCGACAAGCCCGGCATCGTCGCGGCCGTATCGGCGATGATCACCCGCATCGGCGGCAACATCGTCGCCTTCGACCAGTTCTCCGACGACCACCGCGGCGGCGCGTACTTCCAGCGGGTCGTGTTCCACCGCCCCGACTTCGCCCTCGAGCGCCCCGCGATCGAGGCGGACATCGCTCAGACCCTCGCGGGCTTCGAGCTGGAGTGGTCGCTGACCGATCAGTCGGTACCCAAGCGCATGGCCATCCTCGCCTCGAAGCAGGACCACTGCCTGCTCGACCTGCTGTGGCGCCACCGCCGCGGCGACCTGCCGGTCACCATCCCCATGGTGATCTCGAACCACACGACGACGGCCGAGGACGTCCGCAGCTTCGGCGTGCCGTTCTTCCACGTGCCGTCGGTCGCGGGCCCCGACAAGTCGGCGGCGGAGGAGGAGATCCTGAAGCTTCTCGTCGGCAACGTCGACTTCGTCGTGCTGGCGCGCTACATGCAGATCCTCTCGCCCGAGTTCCTCGAACGCCTCGGCGTGCCCGTGATCAACATCCACCACTCGTTCCTGCCCGCCTTCATCGGCGCCGAGCCCTACAAGAAGGCCAAGGAGCGCGGCGTCAAGCTCATCGGCGCCACCTCGCATTATGTGACGGGCGATCTCGACGAGGGACCCATCATCGAGCAGGACACCGTGCGGGTCACCCACGCCGAGTCATCGGCGGAGCTCGCTCGGCGCGGTGCGGACGTCGAGCGTCAGGTGCTCTCACGTGCCGTGCTGTGGCACGCCGAGGACCGGGTCATCCGCCACGGCAACCACACGATCGTCTTCTGAGCGGCGGCCCGGCCCGGCGGGCGTCAGTACACGTACTCCATGAGGTCGAGCCCGAGGGCGCGGAACGCCTCGTGCGCGCGCAGCCGGTGCGCGACCGACAGATCGTCGAAGCACACGATGAGGGCGTAGGCGGCGCCGGCGCGCGGCCCGGCGATGACTCCGGCCTCGGCGCGGATGCCGTCGCCCCGGCCGGTCTTGTTGACGAAGAGCAGACCGTGGCGGTCGTCGTCGTGCGCGAAGGGGTCGAGCGCCGTGCTCGCGGCGACGAGCGCCAGATCCTGGTTGAGGCTCAGCCACTCCGACACCTGTGCGCTCACCGCCGGCGAGACGACCTGGGCGTTCACGAGGCCCGCGAAGAGGGTGACGAGCTCTCCCGTCGAGGCGAGGCCGACGTGCGGGGCGTCGTCGAGGCCGCGCTGATCGCGGAAGCCGTCGATCAGGGCCGTCTTGACGAGACCGATCTGCTCGACGCGCGCACGGACGGCGTCGAGCCCAACGCGCTCGAGCAGGGCGTTCGCGGCGGCCGCGTCCGACGCCGCCGCCGCCAGCACGGCGAGGTCGCGCACCGGCAGGGCGGGCGCCGCCAGCCGGTGCCAGAGGCCGCCGACCGTGACCGGCGGCACCGACGTGCGCTCGATGATCTCGAGGGGATCGAGCGTGCCGGCATCCATCTGCGCGGCCACCTCGATGAGCAGCGGCACGACGCCGATGCCCGCCACGGGGAGCACGAGGTGGGCGTCGCCGGCGAGCACCGTCTCGCCCGAGTCGAGGTCGGTCACGCACACCGAGACCTGCGCACCGGCGGCCGCCACGGCGTCGAGCGCGGCGAGCGCCGTCGAGAACGATCGCGCCCGCCCGCCGGATCGCCGCGGCGAGCGGCGGGATGCGGGGCGCTCCCCCCGCCGCGGCGATGCGGTGGTCACCAGATCGTGACGCGCTGGTCGGCGTCCAGCCACAGCGCGTCGGTCTCGGCGACGTCGAACGCCCGGTAGAACTCGTCGACGTTGCGGACGATCTGGTTGCAGCGGAACTCGTTGGGCGAGTGCGGGTCGATCGTCAGCAGACGGATCGTCTCGGCGTCGCGCCCCTTCTGCTGCCAGATCTGCGCCCAGCTCAGCAGCAGCCGCTGGATGCCGGTGAAGCCGTCGATCACCGGCCCGTCGGCGTTCTCGTCCGTGACGTCGGCGCCGCTGTCCAGACCCAGCGAGAGCCGGTACGCCTTGATGGCGATGCCGAGCCCGCCGAGATCGCCGATGTTCTCGCCGATCGTGAGCGCCCCGTTGACGTGGTGCTCGGCGGCGAGACCCTGCGGCACGAGCTCGTCGTACTGGGCGATCAGGGCCGCCGTGCGCTGCTGGAACGCCGCGCGATCCTCGTCGGTCCACCAGTCGCGGAGCGCGCCGGTGCCGTCGAAGGCCGACCCCTGATCGTCGAAGCCGTGGCCGATCTCGTGGCCGATCACGGCGCCGATGCCGCCGTAGTTGGCCGCGGCATCCCGATCGAGCTCGAAGAACGGGTACTGCAGGATCGCCGCGGGGAAGACGATCTCGTTCATCAGCGGGTTGTAGTACGCGTTGACCGTCTGCGGGGTCATGTACCACTCGTCGCGGTCGATGGGTGCTCCGAGCTTCGCGATCTGCCGCTCGTGCTCCCACGCGTTGGTGCGGCGGACGTTGCCGATGAGGTCGGCGGCGTCGACCTCCAGAGCGGTGTAGTCCTTCCACTTCTGCGGGTAGCCCACCTTGGGGGTGAAGGCGGCGAGCTTCTCCAGCGCACGGCCGCGGGTCTCGGGCGTCATCCACTCCAGCGTCGCGATCGACGCGCGATAGGCCTCGATGAGGTTCGCCACCAGCTCGTCCATCGCCTCCTTGGCCGCCGGCGGGAAGTGGCGATCGACGTACACCTTGCCGACCGCTTCGCCCATGGCCGCCTCGACGAAGCCGACACCGCGCTTCCAGCGTTCGCGGTTGACCGGGACGCCGGTGAGCTCGGTGCCGTAGAAGGCGAAGTTGGCCTCGACGAACGCAGCGGACAGGAACGCCGCCGACGCGCGCACGACGTGCAGTCGCAGCCAGGCCTTCCAGTCGTCGAGGCGGTCCTCGACGAGCAGGCCGCCGAGGCCGGAGAAGTAGCTCGGCTCGTTCACGTTGATCTCGGCGAACCCGTCACGGCGCCCCGGCGCGACGGCGTCGAGCCAGGGATCGAGGTCGACGCCGACGAGCCCCTGCACCTCATCCCAGGTCATGAGGTTGTAGGTGGCGACCGCGTCGCGGGTGCGCACGTTGTCCCAGTGGTGCGTCGCCAGCTCGGTCTCGAGCGCGAGCACCCGGTCGGCCTGGCGCCCGGCATCCTCGCCCGCGGCGTCGACGCCGGCGAGCGCGAGCATCGTCTGCACGTAGTCGCGGAACGCGACACGGGTCTTGTCGAAGTTCTCCAGCCGGTAGTAGGTCTCATCGGGCAGCGAGAGCCCGGACTGGACGAAGAAGGAGACGTAGCGCTCGGGGTTGCCCGGGTCGGGCTCGATGTACACGCCGATCATGCCGCCGACGCCCTCGCGCTCGAGCTCGCCGACCGTGCGCAGCAGCGCGGGGACGGAGTCGATCGCGTCGACCCGGGCGAGCTGGTCGCGCAGGGGCTCGGCGCCGCGCTGCTCGATCCGCTCCGTGTCCATGAAGCTCGTGAACAGGTCGCCGATCTTGCGCGCCTCGGTCCCCGGCTCCGCCGCCGTCGACTCCTCGATGATCGCGCGGACGTCCTTCTCGGCCTGCTCCGCGATGAGGTGGAACGAGCCCCACCGCGCCTTGTCGTCGGGGATCTCGGTGCGTTCCAACCAGGCTCCGTTGACGTGGCGGAAGAGGTCGTCCTGAGGACGGATGCCGGGGCTCAACGCGGACAGCTCGATACCCGAGCGCAGGGAGGGATCGGTCATGCCGTACAGGATACGCGCCGGTTCTGACCGCGCGATCCGTGTTCACCCGTCGTTCGTCGTACATCCGTCGGGCACCGGCTCGCTCTCGAACCGGGCCCGCGTCCACGCCAGCAGATCGGCGGTCGTCGGGGCGTAGCCCTCCATGATCTGGGCGTGCTCGTATCCGTCGTAGCGACGGTAGTCGACGCGCTGGCCGGCGTCGCACATGCGCGCGACGGCGTCGTCCTGCGCCCCCACCGAGATGATCGTGTCGGCGCGCCCCTGACCGACGAACACGGGGGGACCGATGAGCGCGGGGGCGGTGCTCTGGCGCAGCCGGGCGCCGAGCGGACCCGTCGTGGGGTCGTCCGCGAAGATGTCGCGGTCTTCGCTGAGTCCGACGACCGCCAGCACCGACAGCGCCATCGTGGGCTCGTTCAGACAGCGTTGGGACATGGCCCGGACGACCGTCTGCGCGCCCGGGCGGATGTACCGGTCGTAGGTCACCTCGGGATCGATCGCCTCGTAGGCGGCGAAGGCGTAGGAGGCGAAGATCGTCCCGCCCGCCACCTGCGAGACGTCGCGCACGAGCCGCAGCGGATCGACGGCGGGAGCGAGGGCCGCCACGCCGCGCACCCACAGGCCGGGGGCGTAGGAGCGGGCGAGCGCGCCCGACCAGAGCGCGGCACCGCCGCCCTGGGAGTGGCCCCAGATCACGGTGTTGCGGCTGAGGTGCGCGTCCTCGAGCTCCCACGCGGCGCGCACGGCGTCGAGCGAGGCCCACGCGCTCGCCTCGCCGAACAGGTACGGATGCGGCCCCGTGGTGCCCAGCCCGCTGTAGTCGGTCGCGACCATCGCCCACCCCTCGGCGACGACTTTGCGCGGGTAGTACATCGCGCCGACCCAGAACGGGCGCTGCTGCAGGGTGGGAGCGCAGTGCTGGGCGAACCCCGTCGTGCCGTGGTTCCACTGCACGACCGGCCAGCGTGTGCCCTCCGCGCGGTCGCGCGGCACCATGACCATCCCGCTCGCGACGCGGAGCCGTCCGTCGACGCCGGTCGTCGTGTAGAGGATGCGCCAGGCCCGCGCCTTCGCGGGGACCTCGTTCGTGAACTCCTCCGCACGGATCAGCCGGCCCGGCTCGGACGGCACGTCGCGCGGAGCGGCGTAGAACTCGTCGACGACCGTGGAGCCGTCGCGCAGCGGCGTCGTCACGATGGCGACGGTCACCGCGAGGGCCACGGAGCCGAGGGCCATGGCGGTGCGCCCCCAGCGGCGCTGCGGCGCGGGGCGCCGGGGGTCACGGCGCTCGTCGCGGCGCCGGCGGAGCGCCGCCCACAGGTCGACGCTGCCGCGGATGATGAGCGAGGCCCCGAACACGACGGCGACGACGAGCAGCGTGATGTCGGGCCAGACGAGCGCCAGGACGCCGAAGATCAGGCCGGTCGCGCCGAAGGCGGCATCCGAGATCCGCTCATCCCAGCCGCGGCCCGCCCGGAACGCGGACAGCACCCCGATCCCGCCGTTGACGAGCAGCAGGATGCCGGTGATGTCGGCGACGGCCCGCACCGTGAGCCCGGGCCACACGAGCACGAACAGCCCGAGGGCGAACCAGCCGATCGCGACCGGCCACCGCCACCAGCGGCCGCCGCGCTCCTCGGCACGGCCGTTCGCCTCCAGCACGCCGGTGAGCACCATGCCGCCGCCGAGGAGGAGGGCCAGCACGTCGAGCGCGGTCGTCGGGCGCCAGACGATCACGGCGCCCAGCGCCACGGTCGCGATCGCGAGCGCGATCCGCAGCCCTTCCGGCATCCGCGCGTGCAGCCGCCACAGCGGGAGGTCCTGCAGGATGCCGTGCCGCGCCATCGATCCAGGCTAGAGGAGTCGCGCTCGCCCTCCGGACGGGGTCGGCAGCGGCCCCTAGGCTCGGAGTATGGCCACCCCCACCCTCAACCGCGAGATCCTGCGGCTGGCGGTTCCGGCCCTGGGCGCGCTCGTCGCCGAACCGCTCTTCCTCATCGTCGACGCGGCCCTGGTCGGCCACCTCGGGGTCGTGCCGCTGGCCGGTCTCGGCATCGCCTCGGCGGTGCTGCAGACGATCGTCGGCCTCATGGTGTTCCTCGCCTACTCGACGACACCCGCCGTCGCGCGGCGATTCGGCGCCGGCGACCAGACCAACGCCGTCCGCGCCGGCATCGACGGCCTCTGGCTCGCGCTCGGCCTGGGCGCCGTGCTCGCCGTCGCCGGATCGCTGCTGACCCCCTGGCTCGTCTCGCTGTTCGGCGCGGGCGCCGACGTCGCCGCGCAGGCCGTGATCTACCTGCAGCTGTCGATGTGGGGCCTGCCGGCGATGCTCATCGTGTTCGCCGCGACGGGACTGCTGCGCGGCATGCAGAACACCGTGACGCCGCTGTGGATCGCCGGGCTCGGGTTCGGCTTGAACGCGCTGCTCAACGCCGTCTTCATCTACGGGTTCGGGTGGGGCATCGCCGGCTCCGCGGCGGGCACCGTGGCCGCGCAGTGGGCCATGGTCGGCGCGTACGCCGTCGTCGTGGGCCGGCTGGCCCAGCGCCACGCGGCATCCCTGCGCCCCCAGCGCGACGGACTGCGCGGATCGGCGCGGGCGGGTGGCTGGCTGTTCCTGCGCACCGTCTCGCTGCGCGCCGCGTTCCTGGCCACGGTGTTCGCGGCGACGGCCCTCGGCACCGACGAACTGGCCGGCTGGCAGGTCGCCTTCACGATCTTCTCCACCGCCGCCTTCGCGCTCGACGCGCTCGCGATCGCGGCGCAGGCCCTCATCGGGCGCGGGCTCGGGGCGGGAGACGAGACGTTCGTGCGCCGCGTCCTCGGCCGCACCGTGGCGTGGGGCGTGTGGTTCGGCGTGCTCGTGGGCGGCGCCATCGGCGCCCTGTCGGGGGTGATCGGTCTCGTCTTCACCGGCTCGCCCGACGTCGCCGCGCTGGTGCAGCCGGCACTCGTGGCGCTGGCGGTCGCGCAGCCCGTCTGCGGCGTCGTCTTCGTCCTCGACGGCGTGCTCATGGGCGCGGGCGACGTGCGCTACCTGGCGCTGGCCGGAGCGGTGAACCTCGTCCCCTACATCCCCGCGCTCGCGGTGCTGTGGATCGTGCATCCCACGGGCGCCTCGGGCCTGATGTGGCTCGCGATCTGCTTCTTCGGCGTGTACATGCTGGCGCGGCTGGCGACCCTCGGCTGGCGGGTGCGGCGGCCGGAATGGACCACCGCGGGCGCCTGAGCACGACGGCGGCTCACGCCCAGCGGCGACACCACTCGTACATGACGACCGCCGCGGCGGCGCTCGCGTTGATCGAGCGGGTCGATCCGTACTGCGTGATCTCGACGACGGCGGATGCCGCCGCCACCGCCTCGGCCGACAGTCCGGGGCCCTCCTGCCCGAACAGCAGCACGCACCGCTCGGGCAGCTCGGCCCGGTCGACCGGCAGCGACCCGTCGACGTTATCGACCGCGATCACGGGGATCGCGACCTCCCGGGCCCACGCGGTGAAGGCGGCGACGTCCTCGTGGTGGCGGACGTGCTGGTAGCGGTCGGTGACCATGGCGCCGCGGCGGTTCCACCGGCGCCGGCCGATGATGTGCACCTCGGCCGCGCCGAACGCGTTGGCGCTGCGGACGATCGAGCCGATGTTCATGTCGTGCTGCCAGTTCTCGATGGCGACGTGGAACGGATGCCGGTGCTCGTCGAGGTCGGCGACGATCGCGGCCATGGTCCAGTAGCGGTACCGGTCGACGACGTTGCGGCGATCGCCGTCGGCGAGCAGGTCACGGTCGTACCGGGGGTCGTCGGGCCAGGCGTCCGCTCCCCCGGGCCACGGCCCGACGCCGACGGGCAGCTGCGGCTCGCCGTCCGCGTCGGGCGCGGCTTCCGGCGATCGCGCGGGGTCGGTCATCGCTCCAGGCTACCGATCCGGCCGGTCACGGCCCTCCGGCCTGCACAACTCCGCCCGAGCCGGGCTCGCGGCCTGTTACACCCCCACCTGTCCTCGCTCGGGCGGAGTCACGCAGACGCCGCATCCCCGACGTGCCAGATTTCGGCGCACCGAAATCTCTGCTAATTTTTCGGCATGCCGAAAAATCCTCCCTCGACGCTGGAGACGGGTAGCCGTGCGACCCGGCCTGCGCGGCCCGCAGCCGTACCGGCGAGGACGCGGCGCGCGGCGTGGTTGCTCGGGCCGGCGCTCGTCGCGGGGGTCGCCTATCTCGACCCGGGCAACGTCGCGAGCAACATGACCGCCGGCGCGCGCTTCGGCTACCTGCTGGTCTGGGTGGTCCTCCTGGGCAACACGATGGCGTGGCTCATCCAGTACCTGTCGGCCAAGCTGGGCATCGTCACGGGCCAGAGCCTCGCCGAGACCCTCGGCACCCGCCTGCGCACCCCCTGGGCCCGCCGCCTGTACTGGCTGCAGGCCGAGCTCGTCGCCATGGCGACCGACGTCGCCGAGGTGATCGGCGGCGCCGTCGCCCTCTGGCTGCTGTTCGGGGTACCGCTCCCCGTCGGCGGGCTCATCACCGGGGCGGTGTCGATCGCCCTCCTGCTCGTTCAGCAGCGCCGCGGCGCCCGCAGCTTCGAGTTCGTCGTGATCGGCCTGCTCGTCGTGATCTCCATCGGCTTCACCTACGGGGTGTTCGTCGCCCCACCGGATGCCGCGGGCGTCGCCGCCGGCATGGTCCCCCGGTTCGAGGGTTCCGAGTCGGTGCTGCTCGCGGCATCCATCCTGGGTGCGACGATCATGCCGCACGCGATCTACGCGCACAGCGCGCTGGCGCGCGACCGCTTCTCCGCGCCGGGCGCGCGGGCGGAGGACCGCGCGCAGTCGACCCCGACCCTGCTGCGCGCGACCCGGTGGGACGTGACGATCGCGCTCGTCGTGGCGGGCACCGTCAACCTCGCGATCCTGCTGCTGGCGGCGGCGAACCTCGCCGGGGTGGCCGGGACCGACAGCCTCGAGGGTGCGTACGCCGCCCTCTCCGCCGGCCTCGGCGGGGTCGTCGCGACGATGTTTGCCGTCGGCCTCCTCGCGAGCGGGCTGGCCAGCACGGCGGTCGGCGCGTATGCGGGGGCCGAGATCATGCACGGACTGCTGCGCATCCGCGTGCCGCTGATCGCGCGGCGGCTCGTCACCCTCGTGCCGGCCATCGCGATCCTGGCGCTCGGGGTCGACCCGACCTGGGCGCTGATCCTCAGCCAGGTGGTGCTGAGCTTCGGCATCCCGTTCGCGCTCATCCCCCTCGTCGCACTGACGGCGCGGCGCGACGTGCTCGGCGCGCACCGCAACCGCTGGTGGACGACCGTCGCGGGCGCGCTGGCCTCGGCGTTCCTGGTGGCGCTGAACGCCGTGCTGCTGTGGCTCGTGCTGTCGGGCGGATAGTCCCGGCCCGCTAGCCTGAAGACGTGGCTGCGAACTCCGTCGCGATCGACGACTACCTGAAGACGATCTACCACCACACCGAGTGGCAGACCACGCCGATCACGTCGTCGCAGCTGGCGTCCGAGCTGAAGCTCGCCCCCTCGACGGTGACCGAGATGGTGCAGAAGCTCGTCGGCCTGGGCCTGGTCGACCACCGCCCGTACGGTCCGGTGTCCCTCACCGAGGCGGGTCGGCTCCGGGCGGCATCCATCATCCGCCGGCATCGCCTCATCGAGACGTGGCTCGTGCAGGAGTTCGGCTACGCCTGGGACGAGGTGCACGACGAGGCGGAGGTGCTCGAGCACACGATCAGCGACCGGCTGCTCGCGGGCATCGACGAGCGACTGGGTCACCCGCGGTTCGACCCCCACGGCGATGCGATCCCGGATGCCGCGGGCAACGTCCACCGCCTCCCGTTCGTGCTCCTGGCCGCCGCCGACCTGGGCCACACCGGCGAGGTGCTCCGCGTCAGCGACCGCGATCCCGAGCTGCTTCGGGCGCTGGAGGGAGCGGGCATCGATGTGGGGCACCGCCTCGTGGTCGCGGGAGCCGACGTCGTCCGCGTCGACGACGGCGCGACCGTGACGCTTCCCGCCGGCGCGGCCGGTGCGGTCTGGCTGACCGCCTGACCCGGGTGGCGCCCGCCCGCCGCCCCGACAGGGATGGTCCCGACAGGGATGTCCCACAAGAGGTCCCCTGCGGGCCCTCCGCACCGCACAATCTGGGACGCACCCCGCTACAAGTGGGACACGGTCGGGGCGAGGGGGGCATCGCGACCGGGACCGCGGAGGAGCTGGCGGCGGGCTCAGCGCCGCCAGGGGCGGCGGGTGCGACTGGCCTTCAGGTACGGCCAGGTGATCCCCGTGGCGTGCTCGCAGTAGGCCCACAGCCGCGCGGCGATGTCCTCGTCGCGCGTGAGCTTGCTGGCGGTGCCGAGTGCCGGCGGCCCGGCGACGAGGCGCGACGGGCCCCAGAACTGACCGCCCGTCGCCTCGGGGTCGACGAGCGCCCGCACGAGCGGCCAGGCCCCGTGCTCCTTCGACTGGGTGATCGGAGCCTGCAGGTTGTCGACGAAGCGCGTCATCCGCGACGGCTCGTTGACCCCGAGGATGCCGCGGGTGCGGCCGCTGATGGCGTAGCCCGGGTGCGCGACGACACTGTCGATGGGCACGTTCGCGGCGCGCAGCCGCCGGTCGGCCTCGAAGCCGAGAGCGGTCGTCGCGACCTTCGACTGCACGTACGCGCGCCACGGCGAGTAGTTCGTCTCCAGCTCGGGGTCGACGGGGTCGTAGTTGCCCATGGCGGTGGACATCGACCCGACCCACACCATGCGTCCGCGCCCCGCGGCGAGGGGCAGCAGCAGTTCGCCGGCGAGCGCATAGTGGCCGAGCGCGTTGGTCGCGAAGACGACCTCGTGCCCATCGGCGGTGGTCTCGCGACGGCGCGGCGGGTGCACGATCCCGGCGTTGAGCAGCAGGCCGTGCAGGCCGGCGCGGCCACGGACGGTCGCGGCCGCCGCGCGCACCGACCCGAGGTTGCTCGTGTCGAGCAGGAGCGTCGCGATCTCGGCATCCGGCACCTGACGACGCACCGCCGCGCGCGCGACGGCGAGCTTGTTCGGATTGCGGCCGGTCATGATGACGTGCGCGCCGGCACCGGCCAGCTGCAGCGAGGAGAAGAAGCCCAGGCCCGCCGTCGACCCCGTGACGAGGTACCGCTTCCCGGACAGGTCGGGGAGCGTCGTCGGGTCCCAGTCATCGCGTGCCACGCGTCGAGACTACGACCGGACGGCCCCGCTAGGCTGGCCCCATGCGGACACGCGCCGATATCGAATGCTGGCTGACGGACATGGACGGCGTCCTCGTCCACGAGAACAAGCCCATCCCCGGCGCCGCCGAGCTGCTCGCGCAGTGGCGCGACGCGGGCACGCCGTTCCTCGTGCTGACGAACAACCCGTTCTACACGCCGCGCGATCTGAGCGCGCGGCTGCGCATCTCGGGCCTCGAGGTGCCCGAAGACCGCATCTGGACGTCGGCGCTCGCGACGGCGGACTTCCTGCGTTCGCAGCAGCCGGGCGGCACGGCGTTCGTGATCGGCGAGGCGGGGCTGACGACCGCTCTGCACGAGGCGGGGTACGTCCAGACGGAGACGCAGCCCGACTACGTCGTCATCGGCGAGACCCGCAACTACTCGTTCGACCGCATCACGCAGGCGATCCGCTTCATCAACGCCGGCGCGCGCTTCATCATCACCAACCCCGATGCGACCGGTCCGACCCCGACGGGCGTCGTGCCGGCGACCGGCTCGTTCGCGGCGCTCATCACGCACGCGACCGGCAAGGAGCCCTACGTCGTCGGCAAGCCGAACCCGATGATGTTCCGCTCGGCGATGAACCGCATCGGCGCGCACTCCGAGAACACCGGGATGATCGGCGACCGCATGGACACCGACGTGGTGGCCGGCATCGAGGCGGGCCTGCACACGATCCTCGTGCGCACCGGCATCTCCGACGACGCCGAGATCGAGCGCTACCCCTTCCGCCCCGACGAGATCGTGGACTCGGTCGCCGACCTGCTGGCCGCCGAGCCGGCGGAGTCCGAGATGCCCGAGGGTCTGTGACGGAGCGCAGCTCCGGTCGACGGGTCACCCTCACCGAGGTCGCGGAGCGGGCGGGCGTCTCCCGCTCGGCCGCATCGTTCGCCCTGAACGGCCGCCTCGACCAGCGCCTGTCCGAAGAGACGATGGCGCGCGTGCGCAAAGCCGCCGACGATCTCGGCTACCGCGCCAATGTCACGGCCAAGACGCTGCGCACGGGCCGGTCGGGCACCGTCGCCCTGGTCTCGGACTTCGTCAGCTCGACGTCGTTCGCCAACTCGATGGTGCGCGGGGCGCTGGAGCGCCTGCGCGAGGCGGGGCTGCTCCTGTTCACCGTCGACACGCAGGGGGATGCCGAGATGGAGCGCCGCTTCCTCGACGACCTCGTCGCCCGCGACATCGACGGCATCCTGTACGCCTCGATGTTCACGCGGCGCGTGACACCCCCGGCATCCGCCCGGCACACGCCCCTCGTGCTCATGAACTGCGAGGCCGACGCGCCCGCGATCAGCTCGGTCGTACCCGACGAGCGCGCCGCCGGAGCGGCGGCCGCCCGCGCGCTGCTGGACGCCGGCCACGACCGTGACATCTGGTTCGTCGGCACGCTGGCTCCGGGCCGCACGGGCGGCTCCGCCTGGCACGAGTGGGGCCCGGTCGCGCTGCCGCGGCGCCTCGAGGGCATCCGCGAGACGCTCGCGGGGGCGGGCATCGGGCTCGCCGGCGACGTGGCGGTGGACGACGACTGGACCGTGCACGACGGCCGGGATGCCGCGGAGCGCCTGCTCGCGACGGGGGCGCGCCCGCGGGCGATCATCTGCGTCAACGACGCCGTCGGCGTGGGGGTCTTCCAGGCCCTGCGCCGTGCGGGACTGCGGGTGCCCGACGACGTCTCGCTCGTGTCGTTCGACGGCGGCGTGCTCGCCGAGGCGACCGACCCGCAGCTCGTCTCACTGCGCCTGCCCCAGGCCGAGATCGGCCGCCGGGCGGCGGATCTGCTGCTGTCCCCGGGCGACGGCGTGCGTCACGAGCTGGTCGAGATGCCGGTCAGCGCCGGCGGCTCCATCGCCGCACCCCGGGCGTGAGCGCCGGGGTCGAGACCCGAGTCCGATCCGCGGCGTGACGATCGCCGGAGAATCCGCGTGCTGTGGGCCGAACCGGGCCGACCGCGGGGGCATCGAGCACAGGAATCCGACGTTGGTCACGGCCGACGTCCGCCACGTCGAGGATGCCGCCCCGGCCGCTCCGATTCCTCCGGCCCGTACGGCGACATTCACGCTTGCATCGCGGTGCTATATCGGTATAGCTTGTCTCTCGACGGCGTCGGAGCCCGGAGTTCGGACACGCATGCGGATGCCGCCAGCCACCTCCATCCCGCACGTACAAAGGAGTATGACCATGAGCGCACTCACCGCTCGCACCGCCCCCAACCCCTGGTGGGTGGGCTTCGTCTGCGGGATGGCGACGTTCGTCGACGCCGCCGCAACCACCGGCATCGGTGTCGCTCTCGTCCTCTTCCAGTCGTTCACCCCCGGCACCCCCGGACTCACCGCGGACCAGGTGGGCCTGCTGACCGGCGTGCTGACCGCCGGGGTCGCCGTCGGCTCGCTGGTCGGCGGCCGCCTGGCCGACCGGTTCGGCCGCCGCCGCGTCTTCCTCGTGACGATGACGCTCATCGTCCTCGGCGCCATCACGCCGTTCCTGGGCGTCTCGTTCGGCATCCTGCTGCCGGGCATCGCGTTGATCGGCCTGGGCGTCGGCGCCGACCTGCCGGCGGCGCTCGCGTCGATCTCGGAGGCCGCCGACGACCGCAACCGCGGCAAGATCCTCGTGTTCTCGAACCTCCTGGGCGGCTTCGGCATCCTGCTGGCCGTGCTCATCGGCATCTTCTTCGGCGCGCTCGGCGAGACCGGCGGCCGCATCATGTTCGCCGCCTTCGGCGGCGTGGGGCTCGTGGTGCTCGCGCTGCGACTGACGATCCCGGAGTCGGCGACCTGGCTCGCCGCCCAGCAGGAGCGCCGCACCGGCGTGCAGACCGTCCGCGCCGAACGCGGGCGCCTGCGCGACTTCGGCCGCCCGCAGTACCGCCGCCCGTTCGTCACGCTGCTGATCTACTACACGCTCGCATCCATCGCGATCAGCGTCGCCGGCAGCTTCGGCACCTTCGTCGCCGTGAACGTCGCCGGCATCCCGGTGAACGAGTACCAGACGTGGACGCTGCTGGCGATGCCTGCCGCCATCCTCGGCGCGGTCTGGTTCATGGCCGTCGCCGACACGACGTTCCGCATGAGCTACTACGTGGCGGGCGCGATCGCGGTCGTCGTCGCGAACCTCGTGCCCGTGGTGTTCGGCTTCACCCTGCCCGCCCTCGTCGTCTCGGTCGTCGTGACGACGTTCGCCGGCGCGTTCTGCTTCGAGACGATCATGAAGGTGTGGACCCAGGAGTCGTTCCCCACCATGCTGCGCTCCACGGCGCAGGGCACCGTCTACGCCGTCGCCCGCTTCGCGACGGCCGGGTTCAACGTCGTCACACCGGCTCTTCTCGCCCTCAACCCGAGCGGTGTCTATGTGGGTGTGTCGGTCGTCGCCGCCGCCGGCTTCCTCATCGGCTGGATCGGCTTCCGCCGCGGCGTGACGAACGCGTTCGACGTGGAGTCGGAGACGGTCACGGCATCCACCGACTTCCCCCGCTCTGCGACGCTCGCCCGCTGACCCCGACGAAAGAACTCCCATGCGACTCGTTCCCTTCGAGACCACCGTCCGCGCACGGACGCTGCGCGGCACGCACTACCTGCCGGATGCCGCGGCGGGCGCGGCCCGGGAGCCGCGACCGACCGTCGTGCTGCTGCACGGCTTCGGCGGATCGCGGGTGGAGACCACCGGCGTCTTCGTGACGCTCGCCCGCGCGCTGGTCGCGGCCGGGTTCGGCGTGCTGGCGTTCGACCGCGCCGGCCACGGCGAGAGCGACGGGGAGTTCTTCGACACGACGGCATCCGGCGACATCGCCGACACGGCGGCCGTGCTGGCGGCGGTGCGGCAGAGGCCCGAGGTGGATGCCGAGAACCTCCACCTCGTCGGCATGAGCCTGGGCTCGGTCATCGCCGCGGTCGCGGCAGCGGAAGACGGCGACATCCGGTCGCTGACGATGTGGTCGACGGCGGCGGTGTTCGTCGACGACATCCGCTCGGGGCAGATCCAGGGGCGTTCGCTGGCCGCGCTCGACGGCCCGGACGGGTTCTTCGACTTCCTCGGCATGCGGATGGGACCGGCCATGCGCGACGACGCCCTCGCGTTCGACCCGTACGCGCGGGCCGCCGGGTACGGCGGGCCGGCGCTCCTGTTGCACGGCACGGCGGACTTCGTGCCCGTCTCCTATGCCGAGCGCTACGCCGCGGCGGATGTGTTCGGCGAGCGCGCCGAGGTGGTCGTCGTCGAGGGGGCCGATCACGGGTGGGCCGAGCTCCCCCAGCGCGACGAGCTGATCTCCCGCACCGTCTCCTTCATCCAGATCCACTCCGAGAGGACCGCATCGTGAGCACGTCCGTCATCTCCACCCGCGCCACCGACACGACCGGGATCGGCGAGGTCGTACGCCTCGGCGACGCTCAGGTGCTGCTGGAGGGGCACCTCGACGTCGACGAGAGCCGCGGCATCCGCCCCCTGCGCCTGCCACGCAGCACGTGGGCGCAGTTCCCGCCGAACGGCGAGATCCTGCGGGCGATCACGGCGAACGCCAGCGGCGTGCGGCTGCGGTTCACGACCGCCGCGACGCGGCTGTCGCTGACGCTGCGGTGCACGCAGCTGTACTTCGCCGAGCTCGCCGGGCCGGTCAACGATGTGGTCGTCGAGGTCGACGGCCGGCCGGTGCACACGGCGCGCGCCCCCATCACCGACCTGCGGCGGCTGTCGTGGACCGGGGATGCCGCGGCCGACGAGCCCGTCACCGAGCCCGCGACGCTGGAGATCGCCCTGGGCGACACGGGCGGCACGGGCGACTCGGGCGGTGCGGCGACCGAGAAGGCCGTGACCGTGTGGCTGCCGCAGGGGATGATCGTCGATCTGCTCGACCTCCGGGCCGACGCCCCGGTGACTGCCGCGGAGCCGTCGCGCGCACCGGTGTGGATCCACCACGGCAGCTCGATCAGCCACTGCGTCGAGACGCCGTCGCCGACCGGGGTGTGGCCCGTGATCGCGGCGCGGGCGAGCGATCTCTCGCTGATCAACCTGGGTTTCGGCGGACAGTGCATGCTCGATCCGTTCGTCGCCGACACCATCGCCGCCACGCCCGCCGACGTGATCACGCTGAAGGTGGGCATCAACATCGTGGGGGCGCGGTCGTTCGATCAGCGCACGTTCACGCCCGCGGTGCACGGCTTCCTCGATCGGGTGCGCGCCGGGCATCCCGACACCCCCATCGTGCTGGCGTCGTCGATCCTCTGGCCGGGAAGCGAGGACACCCCCGGACCGTCGGACGTGGAGTTCTTCGACGACGGTCACGTCCGCTGCTATGCCGCCGGGGAGGCCGCCGACGTCGCCCGCGGCGCGCTGAACATGACCGAGTCGCGGCGGCAGCTGGCCGAGGTGGTGCGGGTGCGCGCGGCATCCGGGGAGCGGATCGCGTACCTCGACGGCCTGAGTCTCTACGGCCCCGACGATCAGGCGCGCTACACGCTGCCCGACAGCCTGCACCCCGACACGGAGCTGTATGCCGAGATCGCGGCGCGGTTCGCCGCCGCGGTGTTCGGCGCGGGCGGGCTCGTTCCGCGGACCGGGCTCGCCCCGCGGACGCGGCTAGGCTGAGACTGCCCGCCTCCACGCGGGCGGAGGAGACACCGTGAACGCGACCGAGCAGACCCTGCTGTTCGCCTCGACCGCCCTCGTGCTGGCCGGGACGCTCGTCGTGTTCGTCATGCAGGTGATCCGCGGCCGCCGGCGCGACCGCGGCGACGGGAGCGACCAGTGATGGCCATCGTGTTCGTCGTCACGGCGTTGATCCTGCTGATCGTCGCGCTCGTGCTGTTCGTGCGCGGCCGCCGCGACGCCCCGCAGGGAACCCCGCTGCCCAACGGCCGCGGCATCCTGCTGCTGACGCTCGCGGGCCTCGTGTTCGCACTGGCGTCGCAGCTGCCCATCTTCCGCTGAGCGCACCGGCGTTCCCAGAATCGGATGCCGAGAACGGATTCGGATCTGCCGGCCGACGGCATCCGAATCCGTTGCTGATCTCCGAATCCGGTGCGGCGCGGGACGCGCGAGCCGCGGCCCTTACTGGGCCTGCAGGCCCAGGTCGTCGAGATCGATGATCGACCGCCACTCGTAGCCGGCGGCCTCGACGGCGGCCTGGGCGCCGGTCTTGCGGTCGACGACCGTGACCACCGCGACGATCTCCGCACCCGCGGCCGCGGCGACCTCGGCGGCCTTCAGGGGGGAGCCGCCCGTGGTGGAGGTGTCCTCGACGATCACGACACGCTTGCCGGCCACCTCGGCGCCCTCGATCTGGCGACCGCGGCCGTGGTCCTTCGGCTCCTTGCGCACGACGAACGCGTCCACGGGGGTACCGGCGGCGACCGACGCGTGCATGACGGCGTTCGCGATCGGGTCGGCCCCCAGGGTGAGGCCGCCCACGGCATCCACGTTCAGGTCGCGCACCGCGTCGAGCACGAGCCGGCCGATCGCGGGAGCCGCGCGGTGGTCGAGCGTGAGCTTGCGCATGTCGACGTAGTACGTCGCCTTCTTGCCGCTGGAGAGCGTGAAGTCGCCGTGGAAGACGGCTTCGGCGGCGATGAGGTCGACGAGGGCGCGGCGCTCGGACTCGAGCTCGGGCGTGGAGGCGGCGGTCATGCACACGAGTCTACGGAAGCGAAGAACCGGGATTATTTCCGCGTCATCACCCGCCGCGGCGTCCGCCCCGCCCCCTAGAGTCGGGAACGTCACCCGGCGCGGTGCCCGGGCGATCCCGGACGCTCCGCCCGACCCGATCGAAGGAGCACCATGGCCCGTATCGGCATCGTCCGCGAGCGCGACGGCGAGACCCGCGTCGCCGCCTCCCCCACCACCGTCGGCAAGATCCGCGCGCTCGGCTACGACGTGAGCGTCGAGGCGGGCGCGGGCGCGGCATCGTCGTTCCCGGATGCCGCCTACACCGCCGCCGGTGCGACCATCGCCACCCGCGACGAGGCCTGGGGCGCCGACGTCGTCCTGTCGGTCGCGGCCCCGACGGATGCCGAGATCGCGCTGCTGCAGCCGGGGGCGACGCTCATCGGCATCCTGAGCCCCGCGCTCGACCCCGACCTGCTCGCCGCCCTCGCCGCCCGCGGCGTGACGGCCCTCGCCATGGACGCCGTGCCGCGCATCTCGCGTGCGCAGTCGATGGACGTGCTCAGCTCCATGGCCAACATCGCGGGCTACCGCGCCGTCGTCGAGGCCGCGAACGAGTTCGGCCGCTTCTTCACCGGGCAGGTCACCGCCGCCGGCAAGGTCCCGCCCGCCAAGGTGCTCGTCGCCGGCGCGGGCGTCGCCGGACTCGCCGCGATCGGCGCCGCCTCGAGCCTCGGCGCGATCGTCCGCGCCACCGACCCGCGCCCCGAGGTCGCCGACCAGGTCGCCTCGATCGGCGGCACCTACCTCGAGGTCGTCGTGCCCGACGAGCAGAAGGAGGTCTCGGCCGACGGCTACGCCAAGGCCACCAGCGCCGCCTACGACGCCGCGGCCGCGAAGCTGTACAGCGACCAGGCCGCCGACGTCGACATCGTCATCACGACGGCGCTCATCCCGGGTCGCGCGGCCCCGCGACTGATCACCGCCGCCGACGTCGCCGCGATGAAGCCCGGCAGCGTCATCGTCGACATGGCCGCGGGCCAGGGCGGCAACGTCGAGGGCTCCGTCGCCGGCGAGCGCGTCGTCACGGCGAACGGCGTCATCGTCCTCGGCTACACCGACCTCGCCGGACGCCTCCCCCAGCAGGCGTCGCAGCTCTACGGCACCAACCTGCTGAACCTGCTCGCCCTCCTCACCCCCGGCAAGGACGGGCAGCTCGTCATCGACGACACCGACGTCGTGCAGCGCGCCGTCACCGTCACGCGCGGCGGCGCCGTCACCTGGCCGCCGCCGCCCGTGCAGGTCTCGGCCGCGCCCGCGACGCCGGGGGCGGATGCCGCGGCATCCACCCCCGCGCCGGCCCCCAAGAAGGGGCTCTCGGCGGGAGCGAAGACCGGTCTGATCGTCGCCGGCATCGCCGCGCTGTTCCTCGTGTGCGCCGTCGCGCCCGCGCCCCTGCCGCAGCACATCCTCGTTCTCACCCTGTCGGTCGTGATCGGCTTCTACGTCATCGGCAAGGTCGCCCACGCCCTGCACACACCGCTGATGAGCGTCACCAACGCGATCAGCGGCATCATCGTCGTCGGCGCCATGAGCCAGATCGTCGTGCCGAACCCCGTGGTGCAGGTGCTCGCGGCGATCGCGGTGCTCCTGGCATCCATCAACATCTTCGGAGGCTTCGCGGTGACCCGTCGCATGCTCGCCATGTTCCAGAAGGGCGACCAGAAGTGACCGCGCTCGCCCAGTCCGTCTCGACCGCCGCGTACATCGTCGCGGCGCTGCTGTTCATCCTCGCCCTCGCCGGCCTCAGCAAACAGGAGACCGCCCGTCGCGGCGTCGTCTACGGCATCACCGGCATGGCGATCGCCCTGCTCGCCACGCTCGTACTCGTCTTCGCGAGCGGCACCCTCCTGCCCGACGGCGCGACCGCCGCGCTCGGGGTCGGGCTGCTCGTGGCCGCGGTCGTGGTCGGCGGCGCCATCGGCCTGTGGCGGGCGCGCGTGGTCGAGATGACCGGCATGCCCGAGCTCATCGCCCTGCTGCACTCCTTCGTGGGCCTCGCGGCCGTGCTCGTCGGCTGGAACGGCCACCTGTACGCCGACGGGATCGCGCCCGAGCTCGTCGGCATCCACCACGCGGAGGTGTTCATCGGGGTGTTCATCGGCGCCGTGACCTTCACGGGCTCGATCGTCGCCTTCCTGAAGCTCTCGGGGCGCATGTCGTCGAAGCCGCTCATGCTGCCCGGCAAGAACGCCCTCAACGTCGGCGCGCTCGTGCTGTTCCTCGCCCTGACCGTCTGGTACGTCGCGACCCCGTCGATCTGGCTGCTCGTCGCCGTGACCGTGCTCGCCCTCGCTCTCGGCTGGCACCTGGTGGCCTCGATCGGCGGCGGCGACATGCCGGTCGTCGTCTCGATGCTCAACAGCTACTCCGGCTGGGCGGCGGCCGCGGCGGGCTTCCTCCTGAACAACGACCTGCTGATCGTCACGGGCGCCCTCGTGGGCTCGTCGGGTGCGTACCTCTCGTACATCATGTGCAAGGCGATGAACCGGTCGTTCCTGTCGGTGATCGCCGGCGGGTTCGGCATCGAGGCTCCCCGCAGCGCCGACGCCGAGGAGGGCGAGCACCACGAGACGGATGCCGCGGCGGTCGCCGAACTCCTCCGCGACGCCCGGTCGGTCATCATCACCCCCGGCTACGGCATGGCCGTCGCCCAGGCGCAGTACCCGGTCGCCGACCTCACGAAGCGGCTGCGCGAGCGGGGCGTCGAGGTGCGCTTCGGCATCCATCCCGTCGCCGGGCGTCTGCCGGGCCACATGAACGTGCTGCTGGCCGAGGCCAAGGTCCCGTACGACATCGTGCTGGAGCTCGATGAGATCAACGACGACTTCGCCGACACCGACGTGGTGCTCGTGATCGGGGCGAACGACACGGTCAACCCGGCCGCGGCCGAAGACCCGGGCTCGCCCATCGCCGGCATGCCGGTGCTGCACGTGTGGGAGGCGCGGAACGTCATCGTGTTCAAGCGGTCGATGGCCTCGGGCTACGCCGGCGTGCAGAACCCGCTGTTCTTCCGCGACAACACGCAGATGCTGTTCGGCGACGCCAAGCAGCGGGTGGAGGACATCCTGCGGGCGCTGTGACCCGAGGGTGCCTGCACAACTCCGCCGGAAGCGCGCGGCGCGGGTACCGAGGCAGCACTGCCGCCGACTGGGGAGGAGTTGTGCAGGCGGGCGCCGGGTGACCGGCGCGTCGGCGGTGGCCAATACGCTGGATGCCATGCGCATCGCCACCTGGAACGTCAACTCGATCCGCGCCCGCGTCGTCCGCACCGTCGACTTCGCCGTCCGCGAGGGCATCGACGTGCTGGCGATGCAGGAGATCAAGTGCAAGCCCGAGCAGTTCCCGTACGAGGCGTTCGAAGAGGCGGGCTACACCGTCGAGGCGCACGGGCTCAACCAGTGGAACGGCGTCGCGATCGCCAGCCGTGAGCCGATCGAGGACCTGCAGGTCGGGTTCCCCGGCATGCCCGGCTTCGCGAAGGGCCACGACGGTCCCGGCGCTCCTCTCGAAGCCCGCGCGCTCGGTGCCACGATCGGCGGCGTCGAGGTCTGGAGCCTCTATGTGCCCAACGGGCGCGGACTCGACGACCCGCACTACCGCTACAAGCTCGACTGGCTGGAGGCGCTCCGCGGCTACACCGCCGACACGCTCGCCGCCGACCCCGACCGGGCGCTGGCGCTCACCGGCGACTTCAACATCGCCCCGACGGATGCCGACAACGGCGACCCCACCGTCGTCGAGGGCGTGACCACCCACGTCTCCCCGCCCGAGCGCGCCGCGTTCCAGGCGCTCCTCGACGCCGGACTGGCCGACACCGTCCGTCCGCTCGTTCCCACGGGCTACACCTACTGGGACTACAAGCAGCTGCGCTTCCCGCGCAACGAGGGTCTGCGCATCGATTTCATCCTCGGTTCGCACGCCTTCGCCGACGCGGTGACCGCGGCCGCCATCCACCGCGACGAGCGCAAGGGCGAGATCCCCAGCGATCACGTTCCGGTGGTCGTCGACCTCGACCTCGAGGGCCCGGACGACGACGACCGGCCGATGATCTGGTGACCGGGGGTCAGGTCATGTCGCCGGTCGTGACGTCGCCGTCGGGCGCGTAGCGCAGCAGCAGCGTGCCGGTGGGGCCCGACACGGCCGGGGCGATCAACCGCAGCCGCGCCGGTGCGGCGCCGTCCGGGAACACCTTCTTGCCCTGTCCGAGCACCACCGGATGCACCCACAGCTTCAGCTCGTCGTAGACGCGGGCGCGCAGCAGGGTCTGAGCGAAGTCGACGCTGCCGATCACGTGCACCTCCGCGTGGCGGTCGCGCAGCGCGTCGACGGCCGCGACGACCTCGGCATCCGGGCCCGTCAGCACACTCGTGCCCGCCCACCCCGGTTCGAGGCCGGCCCGGGTCGCCACATACTTCGGGATCGCATCGAAGTGCCGACCGATGAACCCCTCGGGCCCGTCGGTGTGGTGCGGCCAGTACCCGGCGAAGATGTCGTAGGTGCGTCGTCCCAGCAGGAGGGCGTCCATCCGTCGGATGCCGCTGCCGACGTCCTCGCCGATGACGGCGTCCTCGAACGGCGCCTGCCATCCGCCGAACGGGAACCCGCCGCTGGTGTCCTCCTCGGGGCCGCCCGGCGCCTGGGCGACGCCGTCGAGCGTCGTGAACAGGTCGATGACGATCCGCCCGCGCATCACGCGCCGCCCGCGTCGCCGCCCGACGCGTCGGCGTCCGCCGGCGGTCCCTGCTCGGCGGCGACGGGATCCATGTACAGGAAGCCGAGGCTGTTGCCGTCGGGATCGTCGAGGTCGCGGCTGTACATGAAGCCGTAGTCCTGGGCGGGGCGCGGCTCGGTGCCGCCGGCGGCGACGCCGGCCTCGACGATCGCGTCGACGTCCTCCCGCGAGTCGCGCGAGAACGACAACGACGTCTGGGCCCATTCCTTCGGCTCGCCCACCGGCTTGTCGGTGAAGGTCGCGAAGTACTCGCGGCGCAGCACCATGAAGTAGATGTCGCCCGACCAGACGACGCACGCGGCGTTCTCGTCGGTGAAGTTCGGGTTGATGTCGCAGCCGAGGGCCCGGTAGAAGGCCATGCTGCGCTCGAGGTCGCTCGTCGGGATGTTCACGAAGATGCTCGTCATACAGCGAGCATGCACCGCGCCGCCCGCCGCGTCGAGACCCTCTCCGTCGCACGGGGGATGCCGCGGCATCCGCCTCGCCCTAGCGTGGAGGGATGAGCTCGACCGACCTCGACCGCACGACGACGCCCGCCCAGCGGCGCAACGACGTCTGGCTCGCGCTGGCGCTGCTCGTCAGTGCGGTGATCAGCGCCTGGCTCGGGAAGGTCGCGGGGTTCTACGGCGAGGACACGCCCGCCTTCGGATGGGCCCTGGTGTACGTCGCCGCCCTCACGCTCCCGCTCGCGCTGCGTCGTCGCTTCCCGGAGATCACGCTGATCGTGGTGGCACTCGCCTTCTTCGTGGGCGTCTCGGCCCGCATCCCCGAGGTGTACGTCAGTAACGTCGCGGTGTTCATCGCGATGTACACCGTGGGCGCCTGGGTGAGCGACCGTCGACGCGCGACCGTCGTGCGGCTGGCCGTCGTGGTCGGGATGTTCCTCTGGCTGCTCGTGACGACGTTCCAGGCGGCGATCGACCCGGACGGCGCCGGCCCGTCGCGCGCCGGACTGTTCTCCCCGTTCGCGGCGTGGATGATCATCCAGTTCCTCGTGAACGTGGCGTTCTTCGGCGGCGCGTTCTTCTTCGGGGAGCGGGCCTGGGCCGACGCGCGCTCGCGCGCCGTGCTGGAGGAGCGCACGCGAGAGCTCGAACGCGAACGCGAGCTGACCGCCGCGCAGGCCGTCGCGCTCGATCGGGTGCGCATCGCGCGGGAGCTGCACGACGTCGTCGCCCACCACGTCTCGGCCATGGGGGTGCAGGCCGGCGCCGCCCGCACCGTGCTCGATCACGACGCCGACGCCGCCCGCGAGGCGCTCGTGACGGTCGAGGCGTCCGCCCGCGAGGCCCTGAGCGAGTTGCGTCAGCTGCTCGAGACGCTGCGCACGCCCGACGCAGACACCCCCGCGGCGTCGACGGTGCGCCTCGCGTCGATCCCCGAGCTGGTCGCGCACGCCAACGACAACGGGATGCCGACGACCTTCGCCGTCGTCGGCGACGCCGTCGAGCCGCCCGAGCTCGTGCAGGTGAACCTCTACCGCATCGCGCAGGAGGCGCTCACCAATGCCCGTCGCCACGGCGGGCCGGATGCCGCGGCCGATGTCCGCCTGCGCTTCGCCGACGACCACGTCGAGCTCGAGGTCGCCAACAGCGGCCGCGAGCACGTCGCCGGGCGCGCGGGGCTGGGCATCGTCGGCATGCGCGAGCGCGCGGCCGCGTCGGGCGGCACCCTCGAGGCCGGTCCACGCCCGCGCGGCGGGTTCCTCGTCCGGGTGCGCGTGCCGGCGCGGGCGAAGGAGGCGCGGTCGTGAGCGCCCCCGTGCGCGTGCTGCTCGTCGACGACCACGCCGTGATGCGTGCGGGGTTCCGCATGATCCTCGAGGCGCAGGGCGACATCGTCGTCGTCGGGGAGGCGGGATCGGGCGCCGATGCGCTGACCGCGGCATCCGCCCTGCGACCCGACGTCATCTGCATGGACGTGCAGATGCCCGACATGGACGGCCTCGAGGCGACCCGCCGGATCGTCTCCGATCCCGACGTCGACGCGGTCGTGGTCATCGTGACCACCTTCGACCGCGACGACTACCTCTTCCAGGCGCTGCACGCCGGCGCGAGCGGCTTCCTCCTGAAGAACGCCGGCCCCGAAGAGCTCGTCACCGCCGTGCGTGTCGCGGCAGCCGGCGACGCGCTGCTCGCGCCCGCCGTGACGCGCCGCGTGATCGAGCGCTTCGCGGCATCCCCCGCGTACGCGGCCCCGTCGGCGGCGCCCGCGGCGCAGAAGCCGCGCGCCGCGCTGGTCGCCGAGCTGACCGATCGCGAGGCGGAGGTGCTGCGGTTGCTCGCCGACGCGCGCAGCAACGCCGAGATCGCGACGGCGCTGTTCATCGGAGAGGCGACGGTGAAGACGCACGTCTCGAACGTGCTGCAGAAGCTCGGCGCCCGTGACCGGGTCGCCGCGGTGGTCTACGCCCACCGGCACGGTCTGGTCTGACCGGCGCCGGGTGCGTCAGCCGCGGATGGCGACGGGGATCGAACCGGTCGTCGCCGTGGTGGCGGCCCGCGAGAGACGCTCGCGCAGCGACACCAGGGTGGCGTCGGGGCGCCACAGCGCCACGAGGCTCCAGCCGAACAGACCGACCAGCAGGACGTTGCGCGCGAGCAGCACGCCCGCGGCGAACGGGTGCGCATCGATCAGCGGCAGGTAGAGCACCGGGAACACGAGCGTCGTCAGGAAGCAGGTGACGGCCAGCCAGACGGCGACCGAGGTCCAGGCCTTGCGATCGATCAGCAGCCCGGCCGCGACGATGGGCGCCAGCCACAGCATGTACTGCG
The DNA here is from genome assembly GCF_058792815.1 of Microbacterium sp. MPR-TSA4. Taxonomy (NCBI): domain Bacteria; kingdom Bacillati; phylum Actinomycetota; class Actinomycetes; order Micrococcales; family Microbacteriaceae; genus Microbacterium; species Microbacterium sp. MPR-TSA4. The sequence continues at coordinate 120,754 of NZ_JBXAFF010000004.1, read as the reverse complement.
GCGAGCCCACCTTGTTGAAGACGATCAGCGCCGACGTGAGCGCGAACGCCCCGCGGAGGATGAGGTGCTGCTCGCCGATGAGCGACAGCGCGCCCTCCTGCACCGCACGGCGACGCGCGCGCCACAGGAGCACGACGATGACGGCGAACGCGATCGGCATCGCGTAGCCGACGAGCACGCCGGCGGCGGCCGCGCCGGGGCCGGCGACCTCACGGGTGGCCAGCACGTAGTTCTGGTGGATCTGCGCGCCCGGCAGACCCAGCACCGTCGCCCACACCCACGGGGTGGCGACGGGGGCCTCGAGCTGGAGGGCGCGGTCGCCCTGGATGGTCGCGAAGCTGAAGAGGTTCGCGCCGCCGCCGAGGGCGACGACGATGCCGGCGATGGCGGCGCTCAGCGCCAGGCCGCCGGCGATGATCCGCATCCGCATCGACGACACGCTGACGGCGTCCGCGGGGGGGGGGGGGGGGGCCACCTTGATCCACGTCGCGGCGGCGATGAGCACGCCCGCGACGAACGGACGACGCACGAGCCAGACGAGACCGGCGATGGCCAGCGGCGCGGCGAAGCCCTCGAGGCGCAGCATCGACACGGGCGCCAGCAGCACCTGGATCGCGAGCCAGTACCAGGCGGCGACGTAGCCCTTGCGGTTGCGGAGGTTGTCGGTGAGGGCCAGGACGGCGACGAAGTTCGCCCCGACCATCATGAGCAGCCAGACGAGCTGGTAGTTCCACGGCCCGGCGACGATGGCCGCCATGATGGGCGCGAGAGCCCCGGCCGGGTAGACCCAGGGCATGTCGATGACGGGCCAGTGGCCGTGCATGGCCTGCTCGGCCCACAGACGGTACAGCGGGAGGTCGCCCTCTGTGCCGCCGAAGATCATGACCTTCAGCAGCGCCAGGAAGAAGAGCGCGTGCACGACGGCGAAGCCGATGAGCAGGCCGCGACGCGTGAACGCGAAATGGAGGGCCCGGGGCCACCATTCCCGAGCACGGTCGGATACACGGGCGCCGAGGGCGCGGGTCACCTCAGGAGCGCTCGTCACCCGACAGAGTGTAGAAGAGATCACCTGGGGGAATGGTGGACGCGGTGTTACCTGTTCCTGACAATTCGCCGAGTGCACCGCGGTTCTGCGCCGTGAGAACTCCCCCGCGCGACGGATGCCGCGGCCTCCCCGGCAGCGGAGGCGAGCCGGATCCCCACCGTGCGGGGGAGGTCTGCGGCATCCGTTCTCCCTAGCGTGGAGACGACGGCGACGGCGCGGGACGACCCCCTCCCCGACAGCGCCGCGTGAAGAGGAGAACATGCTCGAACTGACCGGCATCACCAAGAGCTACGGCACCACGCGTGTGCTCGACGACGTGAGCTTCCGGGTGCCCTCGGGCCGTCTGACGGGATTCGTCGGCGGCAACGGCGCGGGAAAGACCACGACGATGCGCATCGTGCTCGGCGTGCTCGGCCGCGACGGCGGCGAGGTCGCCCTCGACGGCGCCCCCGTCACGGCAGCCGACCGGCGCCGGTTCGGCTACATGCCCGAGGAACGCGGCCTGTACCCGAAGATGCGCGTGCTCGAGCACATCGTCTACCTGGCCCGGCTGCACGGGTTCGACAAGGCCGAGGCGACGGCGCGCGCCGAGGCGCTCCTGGTCGAGCTGGGACTCGGCGAGCGCCTGCGCGACAACGTCGAGACGCTCTCGCTCGGCAACCAGCAGCGCGCCCAGATCGCGGCCGCGCTCGTGCACGATCCGCAGGTGCTCATCCTCGACGAGCCGTTCTCGGGCCTCGATCCGATGGCCGTCGACGTCGTGGCCGGTGTGCTCCAGGCGCGCGCCGCCGAGGGCGCCGCCGTGCTCTTCTCCTCGCACCAGCTCGACGTCGTCGAGCGCCTCTGCGACGACCTCGTGATCATCGCGGGCGGCACGATCCGCGCGGCCGGCACACGCGACGCGCTGCGCGCGGAGCACGCCCAGCATCGCTACGAGCTCGTCTCGGCGGGAGACCTGGGGTGGCTGCGCGATGAGCCCGGCGTCGACGTGCTCTCGTTCGACGGCGGCTACGCCCTCTTCGACGTCGACGACGACGCCGCCGCCCAGCGCGTGCTGCACCGTGCCGTCGCCGCGGGCGCCGTCGCGAGCTTCGCCCCGAAGCAGCCCTCTCTCGCCCAGATCTTCAAGGAGGTCATCCAGTGAACACCAGCGCTCCGTCCTTCGCCCAGAGCACGTGGCTCGTCGCCGAGCGCGAGGTCGGCTCGAAGCTCCGCAGCAAGGCATACCTCATCTCCACCGGCATCCTCTTCGTGCTCGCGCTCGTCGGCGTGCTCTGGGGAGGGTTCTCCGCGCAGTCCGACAATCGCACGCCGATCGCGGTGACCGCCGAGACCGCGGCGTCGGTCGCCGACAACCCCGCCCTGAACCCGACGGAGGTCGCGGATGCCGCGGCCGCCCGCGCCCTCGTGCAGGACGGCACCGTCGAGGCGGCGCTGATTCCCGGCGGCGCGGCACCGTTCGACTACACCGTGGTCGCCAAGGATGCGGCTCCGACGTCGCTGCTGCAGGTGCTCAGCCTGACGCCGCAGGTGGAGCTGATCGACCCGTCGGGCACGAACCCGGCGCTGCGCTACCTGGTCGCCCTCGGGTTCGGGATCATCTTCTTCATGGCCGCCCTCACCTTCGGCTCGACGATCGCGCAGTCGGTGGTGGAGGAGAAGCAGACGCGTGTCGTCGAGCTGCTGATCTCGGCGGTGCCCGTGCGGGCGCTGCTGGCCGGCAAGGTGATCGGCAACACGATCCTCGCGATGGGTCAGATCATCGGCCTCGCCGCGATCGCGATCGTGGGGCTCACCGTCACGGGGCAGAGCGATCTGCTGGCGGGGCTCGGTGCCCCGCTCGCCTGGTTCACGGTGTTCTTCCTGTTCGGCTTCGTCCTGCTGGCGGCACTGTTCGCCGCCGCCGCCGCGATGGTCTCGCGGATGGAGGACATCGGCTCGACCACCACCCCGCTGACCATGCTCGTGATGGCGCCGTACTTCCTCGTCATCTTCTTCAACGACAACCCGCTGGTGATGACGATCATGTCGTACGTGCCGTTCTCCGCCCCCGTCGGGATGCCGGTGCGCATCTTCCTCGGCGATGCGCAGTGGTGGGAGCCGGTGCTCTCGCTCGCGATCATGCTCGTCACGTGCGCCGCGGCGATCTGGGTGGCCGCGAAGATCTACCAGAACTCGCTGCTGCGGATGGGCGCGCGCGTGAAGCTCTCGGAGGCCCTCGCGGGCTGACCGCGCAGGATCAGTGCTCGGCGGATGCCGGTGGCTGCGCGGACGACGCGAGCACCGGCATCCGCCGATTCACGACCTGCGGGATGACGATCCCGTGCAGGAGGATGCTGCCGACGACGGTGAGGACCATCACCGCGAGGACGTCGTAGGCCTCGGTGTCGGGGAGCTTGTTGAAGGCGAGCAGGCCGAAGACGATCGTCGCCGTGCCGCGCGGACCGACGAAGCCGACGAACGTGCGCGAGCCCCACGACAGCGACGAGCCGAGCAGCGCCGCGTACACGGGGACGACGCGGAACAGCGTCAGGGCGAGCACGACGATCACCAGCAGACGCGCGTCGAAGCCGTTGAACACGACGACCGTCGTCATGGCGCCGAGGACGAACCACACGATGTTGGCGGCGAGGGTGCCCGCCTCTTCGACCAACAGCACCTCCTGGTGCGGGATCGTGCGCTCGTCGGTCCGCCGCGTGCGGGCCAGCCGGTACACGATGCCCGCGACGAAGGCCGCGACGAACCCGTTCGCCGCGACGGCGCTGAGCGTGGCGACGCCGAACGTGATCAGCGGCACGAGCAGCATGACGTAGCGGATGCCGGGCGCATCCGCCCAACCGCGACGCGACGCCCAACGGACGCACAACCCGAACACCCCGCCGATCACGGCGCCGACGACGATCGCGAACAGGGTGGCGGGCACCGCCCCGAAGAAGGCCTCGAAGAACTCACCCATGCGCTCCTCGAGCTGCGCCTCGTTCTCCGCGGACAGCGTGTCGGAGTTCACGGCCGCCAGGATCGTGGGCCACGCGATGGCCGCGGCCAGCCCCATGCCGAAGATCGGCGAGACGAGACCGTCGTTGTAGCCGCTCTCGACGTTGAGGATCTGCCGGATCCGCGCCGGGATCCGCGGCGAGCGCAGCAGCGTCGCGGCGGGGGCGAAATCGGTGGGCATGATCACGCAGGCGATGACGATGAGCACGAAGACGCTGAGCTGCGGCAGCAGGAAGACGCCGCTGAGCACGACGGCGAGCAGCGACAGCGGCAACGCGATGAGGACGAGGCGCGCGATGATGCGGCCCTCGCCGCCGAAGACGCCGCCGCTCACCTCGCAGGCGTCGACGAACAGCAGCACGGCGAGGATCAGCTCGACCACGTGCTCGGCGGAGTCGCTGCCCACGGCATCGGCGAAGCCCGTCACGTCGATCAGCACGAGCGCAGCCCCCGCGACCGCGAGGACGGCCGGTCCGGCGACGCCGGTGCGCTCGAAGCGATGGGCGACGACCGACCAGAGCCCGATCACGACGAAGCCCAGCAGGAAGATCAGCGGCACCGTTCACCCTCTCGTCGCGCGGGGTGAGCACGCCCCGGTTCGGGGATCAGTCTGCCAGTCGTCGCCTCAGTCGGTGACGATCACCGAGAGCACGTTTCCCGCGGGGTCGCGGAACCACGCGATGTCGGGGCCGCGTCCGCGCGAGACGCCGCGCTCATCGGTGCCGAAATCCGGGTCGGTGTAGATCTTGGTCACCACGCCCGCCGCGTTCAGCGCGTCGACCGCAGCGTCGATGTCGTCGACCACGAGGTTGAGGACGGTGAACGCAGCCGGTCGGTGATCGGGCTTCGGGTAGGCGATGACCCGGCCTCCTCCGGGGAGGTCGATGTCCAGGATTCCCATCGCGTTGCGATGCACGGCGAGGCCGAGCACGTCACGGTAGAACCCCTCCGCGGCATCGATGTCGTCGACGGAGAACCCGGAGAAGGCGGAGGCGAACGCGATCATCTGACACTCCCGAAGTGGATGCGGCGGCGCTCTCAGCATCGACCTCCGGCGAGGACCGCGCAAGACCCTCAGCGCTCGACGAGGATCCCATCGGCATCCGCCCACACGTGCGCGCCGGGGCGGAACACGACGCCGGCGATCTCCACCGGCACATCGAGCTCGCCGATGCCCGCCTTGGCGCTCTTGCGGGGGTTCGAGCCGAGGGCCTTGACACCGAGATCGAGCGTGCCGATCGCGACCCGGTCGCGGATCGCACCGTGCACGATGAGGCCGGCCCAGCCGTTCTCGACCGCGGATGCCGCGATCAGGTCGCCCACGAGCGCCGACTCCAGCGAGCCGCCGCCGTCGATCACGAGCACGGCGCCGTCGCCGGGGGTCGCGAGCGTCGCCTTGACGAGGGCGTTGTCACGGTGGCAGCGGATCGTGCGGATCGGGCCGTCGAACGCCGCCCGTCCGCCGATGTCGTGCAGCTGCAGGGCGAGGGAGTCCAGCGCGTCGCCGCGCTCGTCGTACAGGTCGGCCGTCGCGATGGTCATGGGGCCACCGTAGCGACCGGCACAGGCCCCGGTGCCCTCGGCATCCGAGGAAGATCCGCGGTCCTTCCGCGGACGGCAAAAGCCGGCGCCTTCTCGGCGGGAACAGATCGCGTGTGCATACGGTTGCATCGACCGGGCCGATGGCGTCCCACCGACAAACCGTCCTTCATCCTTCTTCAGGAGACGACCATGAGCACCATCGCCGCACACCCCGCCGACACCGACGCGCCGATTCTCGACGTCCTCGCCGAGCGCTGGAGCACCCGCATCTTCGACCCCGCGACGCCCATCGACGAGGACGCGCTCGCCAGCGCGCTCGAGGCCGCCCGCTGGGCGCCGTCCGCCAACAACACGCAGCCGTGGCGCTTCGTGGTCGCCCGCCGCGGCTCGGCCGCGCACGCGCAGATCGTGGACGCCCTGATGGGCTTCAACCAGTCGTGGGCCACGGATGCCGCTGCCCTCGTCGTGTTCGCCTCGTCGGCCGCCCTCGACGGCAAGCCGCTGCCGTGGGCCGCGTACGACACCGGCCAGGCCGCCGCGCACTTCACGGTGCAGGCGCACGCGTCGGGCCTGCACACGCACCAGATGGGCGGCTTCGACCGCGACGCGATCGCCGCGGCGTTCGGCTTCGGCGACGACATCGTCGCCGTGACCGTGATGGCCGTCGGCGCCCTGGGCGACATCGACGCCGCCCCCGAGGCGCTGCGCGAGCGCGAGCTGGCCCCGCGCGTGCGCCGTCCGATCGCCGAGTCGCTGATCGCCAACGACTGACGCGCGGCGTGCGGCCTCCGCCGCGCCCGCTCCGCGAGAAACCACTCCCCGCACGAGAAACACGTGCAGGAGTGGTTTTTCGCATCTGCAGGTGTGTCTCACCCGCGCGGGTGATCAGCGCGGCGGCGGGTTGAGGTCGGGATGCGTGATCACGACGAGCGAGTAGGGCTCGCCGTCGACGTCCGGCGGGCGATCCTTGTACTCGTCGAGCAGCGCCGTGACGCGGCGGTCGAGCTCGTCCTTCGCCTCCGCGTTCAGGCGCAGGCCCAGCCACGCGAGCTGCACCGTCTCGGGATCGGCGAGCGCGACCTGCTGCCGCACGGTCTCCATCATGATCGGCACCCCGTCGTCCATGGCGGCGTCCCAGGATCGGCCGGTCGCCAGGTACGGGACCTCCCGCGCCCCCTGCGCGCCGGCGCGAGCGGGCTGAGGCTGCAGGAAGCCGGCGTCGACCAGAGTGCGGACGTGATGCAGCATCGTGCCGGGATTGGCCTCGAGCAGGTCGGCGAGCTCCTTGTTGGTGCGCGCGTCGAATCGGCACAGTCGCAGGATGCGCATCCGCAGCGGGGAGCTGAGTGCTCGCGCGGCCGCGCGGCCGGAGACGTCGTCCATGCGCCTCATCCTAGCCACTGATTGACTTTCCCAATCAGTGGCCCATACTGATTGACATGTCCCAATCGGATGCCGCGGCGCCGGAGACGATCCCCGCGCCGACCCCCGCCGGTCACGGCGGTTCGCTGTGGCGCGACCGCAACTTCCTCACGATGTGGTCGGGGCAGGCGCTCAGCCAGTTCGGCGCGCAGGTCGTCGAGCTGGCGATCCCCGTCCTCGCCGTGCTCCTGCTGCACGCGACCGATGCCCAGGTCGGCTATCTCACTGCGGCGGCGACGGCTGCCTTCCTCGTCGTGGGGCTCCCGGCCGGCGCGTGGATCGACCGCATGCGCAAGCGTCGCGTCATGATCGTGGCCGACGGCGTCCGGGCGCTCGCCCTCGCCGTCATCCCGCTGCTGCATCTGAACGGACGTCTCGAGATGTGGCACCTCTACGCCGTGGCCCTGACCGTCGGGGTCGCGACCGTGTTCTTCGACGTGTCCTACCAGAGCATCGTCCCCTCGCTCGTGCGCGGGGACCAGATCGCCGAGGCCAACGGCAAGCTGGAGTCGACCAATCAGCTCGCCGGACTCGCGGGCCCTGCGGCGGGCGGGTGGCTCGTCGGCATCCTCTCGGCGCCGTTCGCGATCGCGGCGACCTCGCTCACGTACGTGCTCTCCCTCGCCTCCCTGGCCTTCACGCGGGACCATGAGGTGCTCCGCTCCCCGGTCGACCGCGCGCCGCTGCACCGCGAGATCGGGGAGGGTCTGCGATGGGTGCTGGGACACGGACTGCTCCGGCGGATCGTGGCGACGACGGCGATCTCGAACCTCTTCTCGACGATCGTCTTCACTCTCGTGCCGATCTACGTCCTGCGCGTGCTCGGGTTCTCGCCCGCGGCGATGGGCCTGCTGTTCTCGCTCGGCGCGGTCGGGGGGCTGCTCGGGGCCGCCCTCTCCGGCCGCATCGCCGCGCGCGTCGGCGAGGCACGCGCCATCCCGCTGAGCGCCATCGGGTTCTCGCTGGCGACGATCCCGCTGCCGCTCGCGGCGCTGCTGCCCTCGGGTCCCGCCTTCGTGCTGCTCGCCGCGCAGTGGGCGGCCATGAGCTTCGCCGTCGTGCTCTACAACATCACGCAGGTCACGTTCCGCCAGCGCATCACCCCGCGGCGCCTGCTGGGGCGGATGAACGCCTCGATCCGCTTCTGCGTCTGGGGGGTGATGCCGCTGGCCGCACTGGCCGCCGGGGCTCTCGGCACCGCCATCGGCACCGTCCCCACGATCTGGATCGGCGCTCTCGGCGCGCTGCTGTCGGCACTGCCCGTCGTCATCGGCCCGTTCTGGCGGATGCGGACCCTCCCCGCGGACGCCGCCTGAGTCGGCGGACCCGGGCGTCGTCAGTCGTCGAGCAGCTCGGCCTCGATCACGTCGTCGTCGGATGCCGCGGCATCCGTGCCCTCGTCGGGCGCCGCTCCCGCGCTGGTGAGCACGAGGCTCGCACCGTCGGCCGCGACGTCCACCCGCACCAGGTCGCCGTCGCGCACACCGCCCGAGAGCAGCGCCATCGCGAGACGGTCCTGGATCTCGGACTGGATGAGCCGGCGCAGCGGCCGCGCACCGAAGATCGGGTCGTAGCCGCGCTCGGCGAGCCACGCGCGGGCGTCGGGCGTGACCGCCAGCGTCAGCCGGCGATCGCGCAGGCGCCGCTGCAGCGCGTCGACCGACAGCTCCACGATCTGAGCCAGGTCGTCCTGGCTCAGCGCCTGGAACATGACGATGTCGTCGAGGCGGTTGAGGAACTCGGGGCGGAACGCCGTCCGCACGAGGGCCATCACCTGCTCGCGCTTCTGCGCGACCGACAGCGTCGGGTCGATGAGGATCGGCGAGCCGAGGTTCGACGTCAGGATCAGGATCGTGTTCGTGAAGTCGACCGTGCGCCCCTGCCCGTCGGTGAGGCGGCCGTCGTCCAGCACCTGCAGCAGGATGTCGAACACCTCGGGATGCGCCTTCTCGACCTCATCCAGCAGCACCACCGAGTACGGACGGCGCCGGACGGCCTCGGTGAGCTGACCGCCCTGCTCGTAGCCGATGTATCCCGGAGGGGCACCGACGAGCCGCGCGACCGAGTGCTTCTCGCCGTACTCGCTCATGTCGATGCGCACCATGGCGCGCTCGTCGTCGAACAGGAACTCTGCGAGCGCCTTGGCGAGCTCGGTCTTGCCGACGCCGGTCGGGCCGAGGAACAGGAACGAACCGGTCGGCCGGTTCGGGTCGCTGATGCCGGCGCGCGAGCGGCGCACCGCGTCGGACACCGCCTTCACGGCGTCCTTCTGCCCGATCAGGCGCTTGCCGAGCTCGGCCTCGAGGTGCACGAGCTTCTCGCTCTCGCCCTGCAGCAGGCGCCCGACGGGGATGCCGGTCCACGCCGCGATGACGGCGGCGATGTCGGCATCCGTGACCTGGTCGCCGACCATCCGCTCGCCGCCCTCGGCGGCCTCCGCGTTCTCGGCCTGCGCCACCTGGCGCTCCAGCGCCGGGATCTCCGCGTAGTACAGCCGCGACGCCTTCTCGAGGTTGCCCTCGCGCTGCGCCCGCTCGGCCTCGACACGCGCCTGGTCGAGGCGCGTCTTGAGGTCGCCGACCGCGTTGAGGGAGGCGCGCTCGCGCTCCCACCGCGCCTGCAGCTCGTCGAGGCGCGCCTGCTCGACCTTCAGGGTCTCGCGGAGCGTGGCCAGCCGCTCCTTCGACGCGGCATCCTTCTCGCGCTTGAGCGCCAGCTCCTCCAGCTTGAGCCGGTCGACGTGGCGGCGCAGCTCGTCGATCTCCAGCGGTGCGGAGTCGATCTCCATGCGCAGCCGCGACGCGGCCTCGTCGATCAGGTCGATGGCCTTGTCGGGGAGCTGACGGCTCGGGATGTAGCGGTTCGACAGGGATGCCGCGGCCACGAGCGCCCCGTCGGCGATCGCGACCTTGTGGTGCGCCTCGTAGCGCTCCTTCAGGCCGCGGAGGATCGCGATCGTGTCCTCCACGCTGGGCTCACCGACGTACACCTGCTGGAAGCGGCGCTCGAGCGCGGCATCCTTCTCGATGAACTCGCGGTACTCGTCGAGCGTCGTGGCGCCGATCAGGCGCAGCTCGCCGCGGGCGAGCATCGGCTTGAGCATGTTGGACGCCGCGACCGACCCCTCGCCGCCGCCCGCGCCCATGAGCACGTGCAGCTCGTCGATGAAGGTGATGATGCGACCCTCGGACTCGGTGATCTCCTTGAGGACGCTCTTGAGGCGCTCCTCGAACTGCCCGCGGTACATCGCGCCGGCGACGAGCGCGGAGATGTCGAGGGAGACGAGCTCCTTGTCCTTCAGCGACTCCGCGACGTCGCCCGCCACGATGCGCTGGGCGAGGCCCTCGACGACGGCGGTCTTGCCGACGCCGGGCTCGCCGATGAGGACGGGGTTGTTCTTCGTGCGGCGGGTGAGCACCTGGCTGACGCGGCGGATCTCGCTGTCGCGTCCGATCACCGGGTCGAGCTTTCCCTGCCGCGCGCGGTCGGTGAGGTTGATCCCGAACTGCTCGAGGGCGCTCTGCTGCTCCTCCTGCCCGGGCTGGGGCTGTGCGTTCATCGTTTCTCCTTGAAACTCGTGAGGAAATCTGCGAGGCTCAAACTTGAGCCATCTAGACTCAACTTTATCAAAACGTGATGCGGGCGGCAAGGGGGCGGCAGATGGGGACTCCTCCCCATCGCGATGCCGTGCGGGGCCGCTTAAAGTGACGACGTGGCCGATCTCGTCGTCAACACGGAGAACCTCCGAAACCTCGCCAACCAGCTCGCGACCGTCCACGGCACCCTCACCGCCGCGGACGGCGACGCGCGCGACCTGGCGGGCATGATCCCGCACGCCGGGCTCGCTTCCGCCGTCGACTCCTTCACCTCCGGGTGGGACCGGCGCCGCAAGGACCTCGCCGATCGCGTGGACCAGCTCCAGCAGCGCGCCGACGGCGCGGCGGAGGCGTTCGACGGCGTCGACGGCCAGCTGGCCGACAAACTCACGGACGGGAGCGACGGATGACAATGGCACCCCTCGGCGGCGATGTCGCCGGCATCCGCGGGCACGCCTCGCGGTACAGCTCGACCGCCCGTGCGGTGTCGGACGCGGTCGAGATGCTGCAGGCGGTGATCGACGCGTCCGCGCAGGAGACGAGCGAGGCCGTCGAGGCCCTGGCCGGCACGATCGGCGACACGAAGACCTATCTCTCCCGTATCCGGGAGCGCTACGAGGTCGCCGGCTCCGCGCTGGCCACCTTCGCGGACGAGCTCGAGCAGGCGCAGCAGCAGGCGGCGTCCGCGATCTCCGCGCACGACGACGCGCAGCGCCGGCACACCTACGCGCAGCGCAACCTCTCGGAGGCCCGCGAAGCGACCCGACAGACGGTCGATCCCGGCGAGCTCGCCGAGGCCACGGATGCCGCGCGGCGGTACTCGTCGCTGAGCACGACGGCCGCGACCGACCTGTCGCAGGCGCAGGCCGCGTACGACGCCGCCGTCGAGCGCGTGCAGCGCGCCGGCGACACGGCGGCCTCGACGATCTCGCAGACGGTGTCGAGCGACGAGCTCAACGACTCGGCCTGGGACAACGTGCTGGATTGGGTGAACCAGAACGCCGAGTGGCTGAAGGTCGTCAAGGACGTGCTGACCATCGTGACCGCGATCGTCGGCGTGCTGTCGATCTTCTTCCCCGTCCTGGCCCCCATCGCCCTCGGCCTGGCCGTCGTGTCGATGGGACTGAGCTTCCTCTTGGCGTCGTCGGGCGACGGGTCGTGGTTCGACTTCGCACTCGACGCGATCGGCGTGCTGACCTTCGGCGTCGGCACGGCCGCCCTGGCCGGCATCAAGCTCGGCACCGTCGCCCTGCGCGGCGGCCGCGCCGCGACGCTCGCCGTCCGCAGCCCCGGAATGGTGTGGGGCAACGGCGCTCGCCAGGTCGTCGGCAATCTGCTCGACCGCGGCCTGGTGGGCTCGATCCGCCAGCCGCTGCGCATGGTGGCCGAGGAGAGCGCGAGCGTGCTGTCCGCGCGGCCGAACCTGGCACAGGTGGTGACGCGCTGGGGCGACGACGCCATCAAGGGCATCCGCGAGTCGGACAGCATCATCATCTCCGAGTTCGACCAGATCGCCGCGCAGGCCCGACTCGGCGCCGGGGGAGCCGTCGACGACCTCGTGACGAGCAGCGTCGACGGCCTGAAGGCCGTGGTCGGGACCACGGGCAAGATCGGCTCGGCACTGGACGGCTACAACGTGCTCGGCATCGGCATCAAGCTGGGCGACCAGATCGTGCACGGCGTCGAGGATCAGACGGGGGTGCAGACCCCACTGGGCACCCTCACGACGGGCCTCAACGAGGTGTACGGATTCGTTCCCGGCCTCTTCGAAGCGCCGATGGGGGCGGACTGGCGCACCCCCTCCGCCCCGTGAGGCTGCAGCGCCAGGTGGCGTGGGAGGCCCGCTTCGGCGACGGCCTCTTCGTCGCGACGATCCTGTGGATCGTGTTCGGAGCCCTGCCGACGATCGGGCTGCTCATCGGGCAGCTCGTCACCGGTGCCGTCGTCGAGAACGGGAGCGTGCCCGACGGCTTTCCTGCGTTCATGCCGCCGTGGTGGGCGGCGTACCCCCTGACACTGCTCCTGGTCGTGCTGGCGCTCGGCTCCCTGCCATTGCCCCTGCGTGGCGCGCGGGCGACGACACGCAGCACGCTTCTGACGGTGCTCGTGCTCAGCGTCAGCACCACGCTGGTCATCGCCGCCGCGACCGCCGCGGCCGAAGCCCACCAGGGCCGCGTCAACTTCTTCGGCGTCGACACCCTCGTCTTCATCCAGTTCTTCCTCATCCTCCTCACCGTCGCGCGCATGCTCCTGAGCGCGATGCGCCTGCTGCCGCGACCGTGGCGGGAGTACATCGACGAGGACGGCACCGTGGTGGCGCCGAAGGAGATCGTGCGTCGCGCCCCGCGCCGCCCGTGGGACTGGAATCGGGACCGGGCGCAGCGCCGCCCTCCGAGACCGCGGAGGACACCGTGACCGCGAAGGACACCGAGACCGCGACGGGCACCGTGACCGAGATCGCTCCCCCGCGCTACCGGCTCGTGCTGCCGCCGGGGTTCCTGCTCATCCCCGTGGCACGCTCGACCGACGCCGAGATCGCCGACCTCGTCCGTCGGCACTACCGCGACCTGCCGCGCGACAGCTACGGCCCGCAGATCGACAGGACCGCCGCCCAGCTCGTCGCCTCGGCCCGCAGCGCGCGCAACGCGGGCGTGCTCGACCTCATCGTCCCGATGGGCGTGCCGTGGCGCGCGCCCGTGTCTCTCGCGGTCGCGATCAGCACCGGCCCGGCACCGACGACCCCCGAAGACGAGGAGGCGTCGGCATCCGAGGTCCGCGAGAGCGTGACCACCTCCGCCGGGCAGGCCGAACGGGAGACGGCACGGTTCGCGGCGCCCGCCGACACCGCGGAGATGGCACCTCTCCTGCGCCTGCGTTTCGCCTGGCCGATCCCCGGCACCGACCGCCGGTTGCGCGCGGTGTGCACGGTCAGCGGCACAGCCGACCCGCAGCTCGCCCCGATCGTCGACGCCCTGGCGGAGCTCGGCGACCTTCTGCTGCGCACGCTCCGCTGGGACTGAGAGGACCCTCATGGCCATCGACATGGACTACGACCTGGACCGGTGGGTCTACGTTCCGAACGTGTTCCCCTGGGAGTCGTTCGCCGACGAGGAGCAGTGGGCGGATGCCGTCGCGCGCGCCTTCGGCGGAGACGGACCCACGGCCGCGCCGGCCGAGCTCGTCGACTGGCTGCGCGCGTACCTCGTGGGCGCGGTGCGCAACAACCGGTCGGGCACCATCCGCTTCGTGCACCTGCCGAACATCACCGCACCGCACGCGATCGTCGACGTCTACGACCTGCCGCGCCGCGAGGACGTGGCTCTGACCGACCTCACCCATGAGAACCAGGGGCCCGCCGTGCGCGAGCCCGAGGTCGTCCCGTTCGCCTCCGAGACGCTGGGGACGGGCACGAAGTCGACGCGGTGGATCCGCACTGCGGGTGACACGATCGTCCGGGCGACCAACTGGGTGTGGCGCACTCCCGAGCGCGACATCGTTGTGCTGACGGCCGGCTCGGATTTGCCGCTGGCCGAAGCGCTCGACCCCGTGGTCGACGAGCTGGCACGCAGCATCCGCCTGGCCTGACGCCGACGGTCAGGACGCCATCGCCGCCATCGACTCCTGCGCCGGCGTCGCGCACGTGAAGCGCGCGCGGTAGGCGGTCGGGGTGAGCCCGAGGGTGCGCGCGAAGTTCTGCCGCAGCACCGCCGCCGAGCCGAAGCCGCAGGCGGCGGCGATGGCGTCGAGGCCGAGATCGGTCTGCTCGAGCAGTCGCTGCGCGTGGATGATGCGCTGGCGCCCCAGCCACGCGGCCGGGGTCGTGCCGTAGTCGGCCTTGAACCGCCGGGCGAACGTCCGCGGCGACATGTGCGCACGGGCGGCGAGCTGATCCACCGACAGGTCGAGGGTGAGGTTCTCCAGCATCCATTCGGTGACCGGCGTCAGCGACAGCGACGTCGACTCGGGCAGCGGCTTGGCGATGAACTGCGCCTGCCCGCCGTCGCGCTGGGGAGGCACGACCATGCGGCGCGCGATCGTGTTGGTCATCTCGGCGCCCAGCTCGATGCGCAGCAGGTGGAGACATGCGTCGAGGCCCGCGGCGGTTCCCGCGCTCGTGATGATGCGGCCGTCCTGCACGTAGAGCACGTTCGCGTCCACGTCGATCTCGGGGTACATCGCGGCCATCGTGTCGGCGTAGCGCCAATGGGTCGTGGCCCGGCGGCCGTCGAGCACGCCCGCGGCGGCCACGACGAACGAGCCGCTGCACACCGTCAGCACCCAGGCGCCGCGCTCCACGGCGCGGCGCACGACGGCCGCGACCCGCTCGTCCACGTGGGCCCACTGCTCGCGCGGGATGGGCGTGATGACGACGAGGTCGGCCTCGTCGGCGAACGTGAGGTCGTCGTCGACGTTGATCGAGAAGCGCAGGTTGCTGGGCACGGCGCCCGGATCGGGCGCGACGACGCGGAAGTCGAAGCTGGGGATGCCGTCGTCGGACCGGTCGAGGCCGAACGCCTCGCACGCGAGCCCGAACTCGAACGGGGCGAAACCGGGCTGAATGACGCAGGCGATGGTCTTCATGGCAGGAATCCTACTCTCTTGAGCAGTCCTGCCACTCGTGGCAGAACTAAACCCAGCGTAGCTTTTCTGCCATGCTTGCTGTGATCATCCCCCTCGCGACCCTCTCGCTCATCGCGATCGGCGCCACCGTCCGCGCGCTTCTCACCGACGGCCACAGGCAGGTGCCGACGGACCCGAACCGGCTGCCGTGACTGGCCGGCCGCAACTCCTCCACCGCGGGGCGTGACGCCCCTGATCCGCGCCGATCCGACCCGCGGAGGGTCGGAGTGGAGGAGTTCGGGACGCGCCGCGCTCAGCGACCGCGGGCGACGCCGGAGACCCGGGTGACCGCGTCGAGCAGCACGTTCGCCGACCGCTCCCAGGAAAACCGCGCGATGTGGTCCGCGCCCGCCGCGATCACGGCGTCGCGGCGCACGGGATCGTCCAGCTCGCGCACCGCGGCGGCGAAGGCCGCGGCATCCGTGCCGGGGGCGTACAGCGCGCCGCCGCCCGCCACCTCGCGGAAGATCGGCATGTCGGTCACAACGGCCGGCACCCCGAGTGCGAGCGCCTCGGCGACCGGCAGTCCGTAGCCCTCATCGAGGGATGCCGACACCAGCACCGCCCGGTCGGCCAGCAGGGCGGCGTACTCGGCATCTGTGACGCCGTTGTGGAAGCGCACCGTCCCCCCGCGACCGTCGGCGAGGCGCTCGAGCTCGGCGCGCCGCTCGTCGGAGATGCGCGACAGCAGGTGCAGCGTGCGCCCGGGCAGCTCCGCCATCGCGCGGATGAGCGTCTCGACGTTCTTGTAGCCCATGAAGGAGCCCATGTAGACGAGGTTCTCCGCGCCCGGCTCGACGCCGACGCCATCCGGCAGCAGCGCCGCGAGACGCTGCGGGGCGTTCGGGATCACGACGACGGGCCGCGTCGTCAGCCGCACCCGGGCGAACTCGGCGGCGCTGGTCTCGCTCACCGTCGCGACGGTGTCCGCGGCGTTCAGGGTGAGGCGCTGCGGCACGTAGGACAGGTGGAACAACCGCCAGCCGACACGCACGTACCAGGGGAGGTTTCGCGGCGGGGTGCGGTGGCGGTAGTAGATCGTGTCGTGCAGCGTCAGGATCAGCCCGAAGCGCCGGCCGAGCGTGCCGATCGTCTGCATCGGCGAGAAGACGGCATCCGGGCGGTACCGGTTGAGCACGAGCGCCGTGAGCGGCTCCCGCACGGCGGTCGGGGCGTGGATGCGCAGTGCACGTGCGCCGTCGGGGAGGAACGCGCGCTGCGCCTCGTCGTGGATGAGGTACGCGATCTCGACATCGCGCTCGGGCGCGAGGGCGGCGACGGCGGCCGCGAGCTCCGCGGAGTAGCGGCTGATGCCGTCGTGGAAGTCGGTGCGGATGTAGCGGGCGTCGAACAGCAGGCGCATCTCAGCCGCCGATCGGTTCACCGCGATACAGCTTCTCGAAGGTGTCGAGCGTCTTCTCGATGTCGTGGATCTCCACGCCGTCGAGCGATGCCTGCTGCATCCGCAGGTACTCCTCCGGCGAGGCCGTGAGCACGCGCCGGAGCTTGTCGGCGAGGTCGTCGACGTCGCCCGGCTCGAACAGGTAGCCGTTCTCGCCGTCGCGCACGAGGTGCGGGAGGGCGACGGCATCGGCGGCGACGACGGGCAGGCCCGAGGCCATCGCCTCCATCGTCGCGATCGACTGGAGCTCGGCGATCGAGGCGATCGCGAAGACGTCCGCACGCGTGTAGGCGGCGCGCAGGTCGTCCTCTTCGACACGTCCGTAGAACGTGACCCGATCCTGGATGCCGAGGCGCTGCACGGCCTGCTCGAGGGCGCGGCGCTGGTCGCCGCCGCCGACGATGTCGAACGTGATCTCGGGCAGCTCCGGCGCGAGCTTCGCGACCGCGGCGAGCGTCACCTCGACGTGCTTCTCGGTGGTGAGCCGTCCGACGAACAGCACGCGGCGGTGGGTGCGGGGGGTCAGGTCGGGCGTGTAGTTGCGCTTGTCGATCCCGCAGCTGATCGGGATGACGCCCTGGATGTCGATGGTGCTCTCGAGGAACTCCGCCGCCTTGCGCGTGGGGGTGGTGACCGCACGCGACATGTCGAAGGTGCGCTTCGCGTCGTCCCACGCGAGCTTGACGACCACCTTGTCCAGCAGCGGCGGCAGGGTCGTGAAGTCGAGGATGTTCTCGGCCATGACGTGGTTGGTGGCGACCACGGGGATGCCGCGTTGACGGGCGATGCGGGTCAGCGCGCGCCCGAGCACGATGTGCGACTGACTGTGCACGACGTCGGCCGGCACCTCGTCGAGGAGCTTGCGGGAATAGTGCTTCGCCATCCACGGCAGCACGAAGCGCAGCCAGTCGTGCGGAGGCCAGCGCCACCCCGGCGGGCGGTGCACGGTGATCTCCTGACCCTCGATCGTCTCCCGGAACGTGCCGTGCACGGAGTGCTTCACACTCGGCGTCATGATGTGGACGTCGTGGCCGCGCCCGGCGAGTCCGGCGGCGAGGCGCTCGGCGAAGCGGGCGGCGCCGTTGACGTCGGGGCTGAAGGTGTCGGCGGCGATGACGATCGTGAGCGGCCGATGCAGGGGGGTCGGGTCGTCGGGTGTCGCGGATTCGGTCACGGGGTGCGGGGCCTATCTGTGCGGCGGCGGCGAGACCGCGGATCGCGGAGCCGCCGGCGTCGAGTCTACCCGAGGGCCTTCTCTGGCCCGGGAGGAGCCGCGCCGCGTAACGTGGTGCCATGGCTCGACTCACCGCGGATGCGGACCCGGCTCGCTGGGTCGCCGTGACGGACTCCTTCGGCTTCTCCGGGCGTCGCGCCCGCAAGAAGGCGATCCGCATGCTGCTCGGCCAGGCGAACGCGGCCGTCGGCGCGCAGCCCCGGCCCGGCGGCGGGTTCGCGGCCTGGGCGATGAGCCAGGCCGCTCCCGCCCTGATGCGCAAGGCGGCCGGGCGCGTGCTCGTCTGGGTGTGGAAGTCCGATCCCGAGCTCGTGGTCGTCATGGCGCAGATCCAGCAGCTGACGCCCCAACTGCGCACCGCACGGGCGATGATGCCGATCGAGTACGACGACACCGAGAGCTTCCGCGGCACCTACCTCGGCGTCGGCGAGCGGCTCGTCATGCCGACGCCCCCGACGCGCGAGGGGGGCACGACGCCGCCGCCGTTCGCGACCTACACGTGGGACACGGGCACGCACCTGGTCACCGTCACGGCGACCGGCGGAGACCGCGAGCGGTTCGGCACGGTGGTGCCGGCCGTCGACGACCTCGCGCGGTCGCTGCGGGTCGTGGACGACCTGTCGGTCGGCGAGAGCGCCACGGTGCTCCGCATCGACCCGGCATGATCGCGCTGGAGCCGGCGGACGGGCCGGCCGACCCGCCGTCCTCGCGCCCGCACACGGGGGTGCTGGGCGGCGGGGTGTTCCGCTACCGGTTCCGTCCGGCCGACGGCGTCGTCACCGTGGTGGTGCCGGGACTCGACGAGGTCGCGTGCACGGACGACACCGTGCTGCACTGGGCCTTCTACGCCGACGGGGATGCCGCCGTGCACGCCCCGTGGGCCGCGCTGGCGGTGACCGTCGACGCCCGCAGCGGCGAGGACCGGCTGAGCGTTGACCCCCGTGTGCGTGATCGATACGACTTCCCGATCGCCGCGGAGGCGCAGTTCGCGGCCCGGTGGAGCCTGCCCGAGCAGTGGAATGCCGACAGTGTCGGCCTGGCGCCGTTCGCCGGACGCACGGCGGCGGTCGAGGTGATTCTGGGCGCGCCGGGCCTGACCGGCGTCGACGAGGTCAGCGGCTACGTCGAGGTGCGCGTCGAGCGGATGCCGCACGGGGACCGTTCCCCCGCCGAACGCGTCGACACGCGTCGTGGTTCGCACGCGGGCGACCGGTTCTCGCGGGGGAACACGATCCCGGCCGTCGCCGTCCCGCACGGGTTCACCTTCCTCGTCCCGGCCACCGATGCCCGCGACCAGCGCTGGCCCTACCGCCCCTTCGTGCACGACGACGATGCGGGACGGCGCCTGGAGGCGGTGCAGTTCTCCCACCAGCCGAGTCCGTGGATCGGCGACCGCGGGGTGCTCCAGATGATGCCGTTCGACGGCTCCCCCGCCTCCGCCCCGGCCCGCCGGCGGCGATGGATCGCGCCGGGCTCGGAGCGCGCGCACCCGCATGTGTGGATGGCGAGCCTCGACGGCGGCCTGCGCGTGGAGGCGACGGCGACCGACCACGTGGGGCTCTTCCGGGTGCGCGCGCCGCGCACCGATGGGGACGTCGGACTCGTGATCGACCAGCCGGGTCGCCACGGCGCCCTGACCGCGACGGCGGACGCCGTGCACGGCTGGGTCGGCGAGGGCGATGCCGAGTGGGGAAACGGCGGCCGGACGTTCTTCGTGGGCGTCGTGCGGACGACATCCGGGCGGGCGGGCCGCCTCGACGACGACGGACGCGGCGACCGGGCCGGCTTCGTCGCGGGCCGCGGCGAGCTGGAGCTGCGCATCGCGATCTCGTTCGTCTCGCTGGCGCAGGCTCGCCGCTCCCTCGCGCTGGAGGCGCCGGAGCACCTCTCCTTCGATCAGCTGCGCGAGCGCACCCACGCCGCCTGGAACACCGTCGTCGATCGCGTGCGGATCCCCGACCTGCCGGCATCCGAGCGCCCGTTCCGCGGGCTCGCGCACGACGACTCCCGCGCGCAGCTGGCCTCGGCGCTGTA
This sequence comes from Microbacterium sp. MPR-TSA4, assembly GCF_058792815.1. NCBI lineage: Bacteria > Bacillati > Actinomycetota > Actinomycetes > Micrococcales > Microbacteriaceae > Microbacterium > Microbacterium sp. MPR-TSA4. The sequence continues at coordinate 100,865 of NZ_JBXAFF010000004.1, read as the reverse complement.
CCGGCTGCACCTGTATCCGAACGCGGCCCACGAGAACGCGGGCACGGCGGAGCAGCCCGCACCGGTGTACGCCGACCCGTTCGTCCCGTCCGGCCCGCACTCGGCCGAGGCGACCGGCGCGCCGGTCGTGGCGGGACGCCTCGCCGTCAACAACGGCTACTGGGACACCTACCGCACCGCCTGGCCGCTGTTCTCGCTCGTCGACCCGGACGGGGCGCGACGACTGCTGGACGGCATCCTCGAGCAGCAGCGGCGCACCGGGTGGATGCCGCGGTGGTCGGCGCCCGGATACGTCGACGCGATGGTCGGCACCTCCAGCGATCAGATCCTCGCGGACGGCGAGCGCTGGGGGCTGCTGGACGATGCGGAGGCGGCGTTCGCCTCGGGGTGGCGCAACGCCGGGGAGCGCGCACCGGACGCGCGCCGCGGACGCAAGGGCATCGGCCGCGGCCGCTTCCTCGGCTACATCCCCCGCGACACGCACGAGGGCATGAGCTGGAGCGTGGAGAACGCGATCAGCGACGCCGCGCTCGCCCGGCTCGCCCGGCGGCTCGCGGCGCGGACCCCGGAGCCGTCGGCATCCCGCTACGACGCCCTCGCCCGCTGGCTCGCCAACCGCTCGCTCTCCTACCGGCAGCTCTTCGACCCCGCCGTGGGCTTCTTCCGGGGGCGGGACGCCGACGGCGCGTTCCCGGGCGGGCGATTCGATCCGCGCGTCTGGGGCGGGGACTACGTCGAGACGAACGCGTGGGGCATGTCGGTCAGCGCGGTGCACGATCCGGCGGGGCTGGCGCAGCTGTACGGCGGACCGCGGGGACTGCGCACCCACCTCGATCGGCTGTTCGCGGAGCCGGAGACGGCCGACCGGGCCCACGCCGGCTCCTACCACCAGGTCATCCACGAGCAGCGCGAGGCCCGGGCGCTGCGCAGCGGGATGTGCGCCGTCTCGAACCAGCCCGCGCACCACATCCCGTACATGTACACCGCGAGCGACGAGCCCTGGCGGGCGGGTGGGGTGGCGCACGGACTCGCGCGCCGGCTGTTCACCGGCGGCCACATCGGCCAGGGCTTCCCGGGCGACGAGGACAACGGCGAGATGAGCGCGTGGTGGCTCTGGGCGGCGCTCGGCCTCTACCCGCTCGACCCCGCCTCGGGCGCGCTCGTCATCGGCTCGCCGCTCTTCGACGACATCTCCGTGGCGCGCTCCGACGGCTCGCGCCTGCGCATCCGCACGCGGCGGAGCGGTCCGGACGCCCACGTGCTGCGCTCGGCACGGGTGAACGGGATGCCGCTCGGCGCGCCGACGCTGCCGGTCGAGGTGCTCGCGGGCGACGTCGAGCTGGAGCTGGATGTCGGCGAGGTCCCGGAGGGAGCGCTCTGGACGGCGCCGACGCCGCCGGCCGCGCCCTGGCACCGTGATCTCACGGGCACCGCCGGGCGCGCCCTCCGCTCCCGCGGGGTCTGGTTCGCCGGACGACTCTTCGACGACGGCGCGGCGCGCGGCGACCGCGGCGTGCGTCTGCGCACCGGGGCGTGGGCCGGGTGGGCGTTCCCGGCGACGACCGTCGTGACCGATGCGACGGTGACCGCGGTCGGCGCGGTCGAGGCCGACGCTCTGCAGTGGGAGGCGAGCGAGGATGCCGTGTCGTGGCGGCCCGTCGCGGTGACCGCACCGACGGCCCTGGCCCCCGACCGGACCACCCCGTTCCGCTTCGCCGAGCGGGTGCACGCCCGCTTCCTCCGGGTGCGCGCCCGCCAGTCGGTGCGGCTGCGGCAGATCGAGCTGTTCGACCTGGGCGACGCGCGCTGACGCGCCTGCAGACGGCCGCTAGGGTGGCCGCATGAGCGAGAGGGAGCGCCGCCGGCGGCCGCTGTCGCCGCGTGTGCTGCGGTGGGAGGACCGGACGGCCTGGCCGATGTTCGCCCTGTCGCTGGTGTTCTTCGCGGCGTGGGTCTGGAGCCTGGCGGACACGAAGCTGACCGTGCACCAGCAGAACCTCCTGGTGGGACTGATCGGCGTCCTGTGGATCGTGTTCATCGCCGACATCGTGGTGCGCCTCGCGATCTGCGGGTCGCCGCGCGAGTTTCTGCGCACACGATGGTTCGAAGCGGTCGCGCTGGTGATCGTCTACTTGCGTCCGTTCGTGATCCTCGCCTACCTGTGGCGGCTGCCGTGGTTCCGCGCCAGCGCCTCGCGGCAGCGGCTGCGCCTGGTGATCCTCGTCTCGATCTTCACGCTGCTGTTCGTGTTCACGGCGTCGACGCTCGTGTGGCTCGCCGAGCGGCAGGACGCCCACGCGAACATCGTCAACCTGGGCGATGCGATCTGGTGGGGCTTCTCGACCCTGGCGACGGTCGGCTACGGCGACTTCGTCCCGGTGACACCGCTCGGTCGGACGATCGCCGTGGGGCTCATGATGGGAGGGCTCATCGTGTTGGGTGTCACCAGCGCCACGGTGATCTCCGCGCTCACCGACCAGATGCACCGGGTGGGCCAGCGTCTCCAGCACGAACGCGCGCTCGACGCCGCCCGCGGCTCGACGCCGGGGGACGCCGACGATTCGATGCCATCATGAGCGCATGACCCTCGCTTCCTGGACAGCGCCCACGAGCCGGCAGAGCGCGCACGAGGAAGGCCGCCGCGAGCGCCGACGCTTCCCCCGGAGGATGCTGGCCGAACTGCCGACGCACCGGCGCGACCCCCTCGGCATCCTCTCCGCCCAGAACGCCGCCCGCGTCCCGGAGCTCGTGCCGCTGCGCGACGAGCGCATGTCGGCCAGCCCGTTCGCGTTCTATCGCGGCACCGCGGCGCTCATGGCGGACGACCTCGCGGCGGGGCCGACCAGCGGCATCCTCGTCGCGTCGTGCGGCGACGCCCACGTCGCCAACTTCGGCTTCTACGCCTCGCCCCAGCGCACGCTGGTGTTCGATCTCAACGACTTCGACGAGTCGGCATGGGCCAGCTGGGAGTGGGACCTCAAGCGCCTGGTCGCCAGCATCGTCGTCGCCGGTCAGGCGACCGGACGCGACGACGCCGTCACCGCGGATGCCGCGCGCGCCGCGGTCGTGCGCTACGCGCGGGCCCTCGCCGTCGGTGACACCACGACACCGCTCGCGCGGTTCTACCAGCACTTCGACGCCGCGGGCGGCCTGATCGGCGGCGACAAGGCGTCGCGGAAGGTGCTGCGTGCGGCGATCGCGGACGCCGAGAAGCGCACCGGCGACAAGGCCGTGCGCAAGATGACCGCCCTCGATCCCGACGGCCGGCTGCGCTTCGTGGAACAGCCGCCGACGATGACCCACGTCACCGACGAGATCGTCGCCGCGGTGGATGCCTCCCTCGCCCAGTACATCGCGACCACCCGCGCCGATGTGCAGCTCGTCCTGTCGCACTACTCGCTGTCGGACGTCGTGCGACGCGTCGTCGGCGTGGGCAGCGTGGGCACGCGCTGCTACGTGGCCGTGTTCGTCGACGGCGACGGGGCCGCCCTGCTCATGCAGGTGAAGGAGGCCGGCCGCAGCGTGCTCGAGGAGTACGGGGGCGCCGCGCAGCCCGCCGAGCTCGCCTCGTTCGTGGCGAGCCACGGGCAGGGCGGCCGGGTCGTCGCCCTGCAGCGGATCCTGCAGGGCTCGTCCGACCCGTTCCTCGGCCACTTCCGCGGCGCGAGCACCGACTACTACGTGCGCCAGTTCCGCGACATGAAGGGCGGGATCGACGCGGAGACGCTCGAGGACGCGCCCTTCCGGCTCTACGCCCAGGCGTGCGCCACGGTGCTGGCGCGCGCCCACGGCCAATCCCCGAACGCGGCGCGCGTGGTCGGGTACCTCGGCTCGGGGCGGGCCGCCGCGGAGTCCATCGTGGAGTGGGCGTACGGATACGCGGCGCTCTCCCGCACCGACTACGGCGCCTTCGTCGACGCCGTCGGCGCCCGCACCGTCTAGTCGCCGCTACTGCTCGGGATCGGCGTCCGCCGCGGGCAGCGGTCGCCACAGGACGACTTCCGTCGCCCGGCGCACGCGCGTGCCGTGGCGGAGGGTCACGACCGACCCCGTCGCCCCCGCCGCGAAGACGCGGGAGCGACGGGCGAGCTCCTCCTGTAGCCGCTGCTCCAGCTCGGCGACGCGTCGGCGCAGGCCGCGCGCCTCGTTCTCGAGCTCGATCAGCCGCGAGATGGCCGGCAGGCTCATGCCCTCGGCCGAGAGCGCGGCCACCTCGCGCAACTGCTTGACGTGACGCAGCGAGTAGCGCCGCGACCCGCCCTGGGTGCGGCCGGGGACCACCAGCCCCAGCCGGTCGTACTGGCGGAGGGTCTGCGGGTGCATGCCGGCGAGCTCGGCGGCGACGGCGATCGCGAAGATCGGGGCCTCCTCGTCGGGCTGCTCGTCGCTCATCGTCACTCCCGGGCCTTGGCCATGAGGTCGGCGCGCGGATTCTCCTTCGGCTCCAGCTCGTGGAAGCGCTCCAGCGCCTCCTTCGCCTGGTCGTCCAGGTGCGCCGGGACGGCGACCTGGACCTCGGCGAGCAGATCGCCCGTGCCCTTCGCGGTGTGGACCCCTCGGCCCTTGACCCGCAGCACGCGACCCGACGGGGTGCCGGGCGCGACGCGGAGCTTCACGGGATCGCCGCCGAGCGTCGGCACCTCGATCGTCGCCCCCAGCGCCGCCTCCGTGAAGGTCACCGGGACGGTCACGCGCAGGTTGAGCCCGTCACGCGTGAACACCGGATGCGGCCGCACGGTGACGCTCACGACGACATCGCCCGCCTCGCCGCCGTCGGGCGACGGCCGTCCGCGTCCGCGCAGCCGGATCTTCTGGCCGTCGGAGACCCCGGCCGGGATCTTCACCTTGAACGGCTTGCCGTCCTCGCCGGCGAGCGTGATGGTCTCGCCCTTGACGGCGGTCTGGAAGTCCAGCGTGGTGCGCGCGGTGACGTCGGCACCGCGCTGCGGACCGCCGTAGCCGCGGAATCCGCCGGTCGACTGACCGAAGCGTCCCGAGCCGAAGCCGCCGCCCTGGCCGAACATCGAGAACAGGTCGTCGAAGTCGGCCGACTGCGCCGATCCGCGCGACTGGCCGAAACGGCTGAAGACGTCCTCGAACCCACCGGCACCCGCGCCGGGCGCCTGGAAGCGTGCGCCTCCGGCGCCCATCGCGCGGATCTGGTCGTACTCCTCGCGCTGGGCCTTGTCGGAGAGCACGGCGTACGCCTCGCTCATCTCCTTGAACTTCGCCTCTTTCGCCGGGTCTCCCTGCGTGGAGTCCGGGTGGTAGGTGCGCGCGAGCTTGCGGTACGCCTTCTTCAGGTCGGCCTCGGACACGTCCTTGGAGACGCCCAAGACCTTGTAGAAGTCCTTGTCGAACCAATCCTGACTGGCCATGGACACCTCCTCCCGTCAGTCGGCGGAACCGGCGACGACGACCTTGGCCGGTCGCAGTTCGATCGTGCCCAGGCGGTAGCCGACCTCGACGACATCGAGGATGGTGCCGTCCTCGACCCCGCCGGGGTTCGGGGCGTGGAAGATCGCCTCGTGCTGCTGCGGGTCGAAGGCCTCGCCGGCGACGCCGTAGGTCTCCACCCCGAGGCGGGCGACGACGGCGCGCAGCTTCTCGGCGATCGCCAGCAGCGGCGAGCCCTCGACCAGATCGCCGTGCTTCTCGGCACGGTCGAGGTCGTCGAGCACCGGCAGCAGTCCCTTGGCGACCGAGCCCTTCGCGCGGGCGATCTCCACCTCGCGCTGCTCCTCGGTGCGCCGTCGGTAGTTGGCGTACTCGGCCTGCACCCGCTTGAGATCCAGCAGCAGGTCGCGGTCCTCGGGGGATGCCTCCGCCACCGCGGCCTCGTCCGTCTGCGCCGTGTCGAGGATGTCGTCGACGGTCAGCGCGTCGCCGTCATCCGCGGCCCCCTGCGAGTCGGGGCCGGAGGCGTGCGCCTCCGACCCCTCGTCACCGGGGACTTCGTCGATCGGCTCTTCGAAGTCCTTGTTCGTCATGGCTCGATTCTCTTACTTCTTCTCGTCCTCGTCGTCGACGACCTCGGCGTCGATCACGTCCTCCTCGGGGTTCGGCACGCTGCCGTTGCCCGGGTCGGCCACCGTGGGGTCGCCCTGCTCGCCCGCCGCCTGCGCCGAAGCGTAGATGGCCTCGCCGAGCTGCTGCTGCGACGCGTTGAGCTTGTCGAACGCATTCTTCACGGCATCCTCGTCGTCACCGGCGAGCGCGGTCTTCAGCGCGTCGACGTCGGCCTGGACGGAGGTCTTCACCTCGGCGGGGAGCTTGTCCTCGTTGTCCTTGATGAGCTTCTCGATCGAGTACGAGAGGGTCTCGGCCTGGTTGCGGACCTCGGCGGCCTCGCGGCGCTTCTTGTCCTCGGCGGCGTGCTCCTCGGCCTCGCGCACCATGCGCTCGATGTCGTCCTTGGGCAGCGACGAGCCGCCGGTGATCGTCATCGACTGCTCCTTGCCGGTGCCCTTGTCCTTAGCGGACACGTGCACGATGCCGTTGGCGTCGATGTCGAAGGTGACCTCGATCTGCGGGATGCCGCGGGGAGCCGGCGCGATGCCGGTCAGCTCGAACGTGCCCAGCGGCTTGTTGTCGCGGGTGAAGTCGCGCTCGCCCTGGAAGACCTGGATCGCGACCGACGGCTGGTTGTCGTCGGCGGTCGTGAAGGTCTCGCTGCGCTTGGTCGGGATGGCCGTGTTGCGCTCGATGAGCTTGGTCATGATGCCGCCCTTGGTCTCGATGCCGAGGCTCAGGGGGGTGACGTCGATGAGCAGCACGTCCTTGCGCTCACCCTTGAGGACACCGGCCTGCAGGGCGGCGCCGACGGCGACGACCTCGTCCGGGTTGACGCCCTTGTTGGGCTCCTTGCCGCCGGTGAGCTGCTTGACCAGCTCGGTGACCTGCGGCATGCGGGTCGATCCGCCGACGAGCACGACGTGGTCGATGTCGCCGACCTTGATGCCGGCCTCGGCGATGACGTCGTTGAACGGCTTCTTCGTGCGGTCGAGGAGGTCCTTGGTGAGGTCCTCGAACTTGGCGCGGGTGAGGGTCTCCGACAGCGACACGGGGCCCGAGTCCGTCAGCGACAGGTAGGGCAGGTTGATCGAGGTGCTCGTCGAGCTCGACAGCTCCTTCTTGGCCTGCTCGGCCGCCTCCTTCAGACGCTGCAGCGCGATCTTGTCGCCCGAGACGTCGACGCCGGTGGTGTCCTTGAACTGCTTGATGAGGTAGTCGACGACGCGCTGGTCCCAGTCGTCGCCGCCGAGGCGGTTGTCACCGGCGGTGGCGCGCACCTGGATCGTGGAGAAGTCGTCGTCCTTGCCCACCTCGAGCAGGGACACGTCGAACGTGCCGCCACCGAGGTCGAAGACGAGGATGAGCTCGTCCTCCTTGCCCTTGTCCAGGCCGTAGGCGAGAGCGGCGGCGGTGGGCTCGTTGATGATGCGCAGGACGTTGAGGCCCGCGATCTCACCGGCATCCTTCGTCGCCTGACGCTCGGCGTCGTTGAAGTACGCGGGGACGGTGATGACGGCGTCGGTGACGCTGTCGCCCAGGTACTCCTCGGCGTCGCGCTTGAGCTTCTGGAGGATGCGCGCGGAGATCTCCTGCGGGGTGTACTGCTTGCCGTCGATCGACTGGGTCTTCCAGTCGGTGCCCATGTGCCGCTTGACCGACGAGAGCGTGCGGTCGACGTTGGTGACGGCCTGGCGCTTGGCGGTCTCGCCGACGAGCACCTCGCCGTCCTTGGTGAAGGCCACGACCGACGGGGTCGTGCGGAAGCCCTCGGCGTTGGCGATGACCTTCGGCTCGCCGCCCTCGAGGACGGAGACGACGGAGTTCGTCGTCCCGAGGTCGATACCCACTGCACGTGCCATTGTGTTCCCTTTCGTGAAACGGATCTGAGGAAGTCTGCGGGGTTGAGTCCTACCGGCTCAACTTCGATGTGTTCCACGATAGCCCCGGCATCCACGGCTGTCAAACCCAAGTTGATATGAATCGGCTCAACTTTCGCGACGGATGCCGGGAGTAACGTGACCTGCACGCGCGATGACGCGCCACCCGGTGTTCACCGAAGGGACATACCGTGACGAACATGTCACTGCCCGACCAGCCCGCCCCGCCGGCACCCCTCGCCCGCTCGACCGGTCGTGGCGCCGTGCTCGCGTGGGGGCTGTGGGACTGGGGATCGGCCTCGATCAACGCCGTCGCCACCTCGTTCGTGTTCACCGTGTACCTCACCGGCAGCGCCTTCGGTGACGCGGCGAGCACGTCGCAAGCCCTGTCGCTGGCCCTCACCCTCGCCGGCCTGGTGGTGCTCATCACGGCGCCCATCACAGGACAACGCTCGGACGCCTCGGCGCACCGCAAGCGGTGGCTCGCCATCAACACGGGCGTCGTCGTGCTCATGCTGGCGCTGATGATCTTCGTCCGCGAAGACACCGCCTACCTGTGGTTCGGGCTCACGCTGCTCGCGGTCGGCACCATCTTCTACGAGCTGGCGAGCGTGAACTACAACGCGATGCTCTCCCAGATCTCCACGCCGCGCACGGTGGGCAAGGTCTCCGGCTTCGGCTGGGGGATGGGCTACCTGGGGGGCATCGTGCTGCTGCTCGTGCTCTACTTCGGGCTCATCAAGCCCGACGTAGGACTGTTCGGCGTCACGGGGGCCGACGGCATGGCCGTGCGCGTGTCGATGCTCCTCGCCGCGATCTGGTTCGCTCTGTCGGCCCTCCCCCTGCTGTTCGCGGTGCCGGAGAACACGCCGTCCACGCCCGGCGCGGCGCGCATCGGCTTCTTCGCCTCCTACCGGGTGCTCTTCGGGACGGTCGCCTCGCTGTGGCGCGAGAGCCGTCCGACCGTCTGGTTCCTCCTCGCCAGCGCGATCTTCCGCGACGGACTCACGGGCGTCTTCACCTTCGTCGGAGTGCTGGCGACCGGCACATTCGGGCTCACCGCCGCGGACGTGCTCATCTTCGCCATCGCCGCCAACGTCGTGGCGGGCATCGTGACCATGGCGTCGGGCTTCTTCGACGACCGGTTCGGACCGAAACCGGTCATGATCGTCTCGCTCGTCGCGCTCGTGGTCGGCGGCATCCTGATCTTCGTGCTCCACGACGGAGGGCCTGCCGTGTTCTGGGGCCTCGGTCTCGCGATGGCGATGTTCGTCGGCCCCGCCCAGTCCGCGTCGCGTACGTTCCTGGCCCGCAGCATCCCCACCGGTCGCGAGGGAGAGGTGTTCGGCCTCTATGCGACGACCGGCCGCGCCGCCGTCTTCCTCGCCCCGATGATGTTCGGCGTCTTCGTCACGCTCGGAGGCGATCAGTACTGGGGCGTGCTCGGGCTCGTCGCCGTGCTGCTCGTGGGGCTGGCACTGCTGATCCCCGTGCGTCCGCCCGCCCGCTGATCACGCCGCCCGGTCGCTGAGCGAGCGCAGCGAGTCGAAACGCGGCTCCCGCGCCGATAGATGCCGAGCCGCGCTCAGTCGCGGCGCGGGCGCCGCTCGCCGCGGTCGACACGCTCGCCCCGTTCGGGACGCTTGGCGGAGCGCTGGAAGCGGTCGGGCTTGATCTCGATGAGGCGGCCGCTGATCCGCGTGCCCTCGAGCCGCTGGAGCGTGTCGCGGGGGAGGTCGGCGGGCAGCTCCACGAGCGAGAAGTCGGGACGGATCTGAATCGCGCCGAAGTCCTCGCGACGCAGGCCGCCCTCGTTCGCGAGCGCACCGACGATCTGGCGCGGCTCGACCTTGTGACGGCGCCCGACCTCGATGCGGTACGTGGCGGTGGGTCCGCCGCTGCGCTCACGCCGGGGCCGGTCGCCGCGGTCACCGCGGTCACCGTCACGGACGGGACGGTCGCCGCGGTCCGCGCGCTCGCGGCGCGGCTCGGGGGCGTCCGCATCCAGCAGCAGCGGGGTCTCACCCTGCGCGACGACGGCGAGCGCGGCGGCGACATCCGCCTCGGGCACGTCGTGGTGCGTGACGTAGTGGTTGATGATGTCGCGGAAGCGGTCGATGCGCTCGGTCTCGGCCAGCGCCGCCGTGATCGCGTCGTCGAAGCGGGTGAGGCGCGTCGCGTTGACGTCCTCGGCGCTCGGCAGCGACATCTCGGTGAGGGGCTGGCGCGTCGCCTTCTCGATGGAGGCGAGCATCCGGCGCTCGCGCGGCGTGACGAAGCTGATCGCGTCGCCCGAGCGGCCGGCGCGGCCGGTGCGGCCGATGCGGTGGACGTACGACTCGGTGTCGATGGGCAGATCGAAGTTGACGACGTGGCTGATCCGCTCGACGTCGAGACCGCGGGCGGCGACGTCGGTGGCGACGAGGATGTCGAGCTTGCCGTCCTTGAGCTGGTTGACGGTGCGCTCGCGCTGCACCTGCGCGACGTCGCCGTTGATGGCGGCCGCGGCGTATCCGCGCGCCCGCAGCTTCTCGGCGAGGGTCTCGGTCTCGTTCTTCGTGCGGGTGAAGACGATCATGCCCTCGAAGTTCTCGACCTCGAGGATGCGGGTGAGCGCGTCGACCTTCTGCGGGTACGACACGATCAGGTAGCGCTGGGTGATGTTGGTCGCGGTCGAGGTCTTCGCCTTGACGTTGATCTCTTCGGCATCCTTCAGATACGTGCCGGCGAGGCGACGGATCTGCGCGGGCATCGTCGCGGAGAACAGCGCGACCTGCTTGCCCGCGGGGGTGTCGGCGAGGATCGTCTCGACGTCCTCGGCGAAGCCCATCTTCAGCATCTCGTCGGCCTCGTCGAGCACGAGGAACCGCAGCTCGGAGAGGTCGAGGGTGCCCTTGTCGAGGTGGTCCATGATGCGACCGGGGGTGCCGACGACGATGTGCACGCCGCGGCGGAGCGCCGACAGCTGCTGCCCGTAGCCCTGGCCGCCGTAGACGGGCAGCACGTGCACGCCGCGGAGGTGACCGGCGTAGGACTCGAACGCCTCGCACACCTGCAGGGCGAGCTCGCGGGTCGGCGCGAGCACGAGCGCCTGCGGCGTCTTCTGCGACAGGTCGAGCTGCGAGAGGATCGGCAGCGCGAACGCGGCCGTCTTGCCGGTGCCGGTCTGCGCGGTGCCGAGCACGTCGCGGCCCGCGAGCAGCGGCGGGATCGTCGCGGCCTGGATGGCCGACGGCGTCTCGTAGCCGACGTCCTTCAGCGCCTTGAGCACCGCGGCGTCGAGGCCGAGGTCGGCGAATCCGGGCGCCGCCGGAGCCTCGGCGGAGTCGGCGATGCGGGTGTCGGGCGCGGGAGCGGCCTCGACGGGATCGGTGGAGCTGTCAGAGGCCATGTGACCACGGTAGTCGCCCGGCGCCGTCACCACCCCATCGAGCCGGGCACTCCCTTGAACGGCCCGACGACGTTCGCCGTCACCCACCCGCCGTAGAACCCTCCCGGCTGCGGGGTGACGACCTCCCCGTCGACGGTGCACGCGTCCATCGGGGCGGCGTAGACGGCCACCCGATCGCGCAGGATGCCGTAGCCCGCCGAGGGCTGCGGATAGTTCCAGGCCGCCCCCGGACGGGTGAGGCCGCCGCCCACCACGTCGAGGTAGCGGGCGGCACCCTTGAACTCGCAGAACGAGGAGCCTTCGGCATCCACCAGCGCACCCGGGGCGAAGTCGGCGATCGGCAGGTAGTAGACCGGCGGATGACTGGTCTCGAGCACGCGCACCGCGTCACGCGTGTCGGCGATCAGCTCACCGCCGAGGCGGATCGTCACCCGTGCCGCGACCGGCTCGACGCGGGGCGGGCGGGGGTAGTCCCACACCGACTCCTGCCCGGGAGCCGGCGTTTCGGGGAGAGGGCGGGGCATGCGCCCACTGTACGTGCGTCGGTGTTGACTGGACGCATGACCGTGATGCCGATGTTTCCTCTCGGGGCGGTGCTCTTCCCCCACACGCCCCTGCCGCTGCGGGTGCTCGAGCCGCGGTATCTGCAGCTGATGGGCGAGCTGCTCGACAGCGACGACCCGCAGTTCGGTGTCGTGCTGATCGAGCGCGGACACGAGACCGGCGGCGGCGATCAGCGGTCCGACATCGGCACGCTGGCGCGCCTGGTCAACGTCGCGGCCGGGGCGGACGCTCTGCAGGTGGTCGCCGTCGGCACCGACCGGTTCACCGTCGACGGGTGGCTCGACGACGCCCCCTACCCGCGGGCGGAGGTGTCCCGGCGGGATCCGCTGGTGTGGAACGACGCGCTGACACCGCTGCGCACCGAGGCCGAGGCGATCGTGCGGCGGGTGCTCGGCCGGTTCCCCGACGCGCCGTGGGGAGCGCACATCGAGCTGTCGTCCGACCCGGTGGCCGCGGTGTGGCAGATCGCCGCGATCGCCCCGCTGGTGGAGTACGACCAGCAGCGGCTCCTGCGGGCGACGACGATGGGCGGCCTGCTGCAGCAGATCATCGATCTGACGCTCGAGGTCGACGAGATCTGGCCCGCCGACGACTGACGACGGCGCTCAGCCTCGCGGCCAGGCGGCGGCGAGCTTCGTGAGCAGTCGGGCGAGGTCGGCGCGTTCGGTCTCGCTGAAGTCCGCGAGGGCGGCGGCGAGGTGCTCCCGGCGCCGTCCGCGGAACCCCGTCGCGACCCGCTCCCCCGTCGGCGTGAGCGCGATGCGCGTGCGACGGGCGTCGTCGGGATCGGCCTCGCGCCGCACCAGACCCATCTCGACGCTCTGCTGCACCAGCCGCGACGCCCGCGGCTGATCCACTCCGATGGCCTCGCCGAGCTCGCTCACGCTGAGCGGGTGGGATGCCGCGTGCAGCGCTTCGATCAACCGCAGCCGCGCCGGGCCGCCCATGCGGATCGCGGGGCCGCCCTCTCGGGCGCCGGGCCAGGACGGCGGCGTCCCGACGTCGTGATGACCGCCGTGGCGACCGCGTCCGCCCCTCATCCAGGGCGGGCCGCCCACTCCCTCCTCCGCGCCCGGGGGACGCCCGTGACGGTCACCGCCGCCGGGGCCCGGACCCCGCCCGCGCAGGCGGCCGAGGGCGGCATCGATGGCATCGAGGTCGGCGTCGGAGGGTGAGGAGTCGGCATCCGGCATACCTCGAATTTACATGTCTCTTGACATGTTCCGGCATTGCATGTCACACTGCATGTACATGCACATTGACATGCAAATGGATCGCACCCGCGATCCCTCACGAAAGGACCTCCCATGGAGAACCTCACAGACATCCCCGAAACCACCCCCGCCGTCCCCAACCAGCGCGCCTTCGCCCGCGAGGTGCGCAGGGTCGCTCGTGCCCTCCGGCAGGAGCGCGCCGCCGCGTTCACGGCGGACGACATCGGCCCGCGCGAGGCGCGACTGCTGCACCTGCTCGCCTCCGATCGCGCCGCCGACCTGCCGGAGCACCTGCCGCACGGCGGCAAGCGCCTTCGCCGACTGGCCGAGCGCGGCTGGGCGACCGAGACCGACGGCACCTGGACGCTGACCGAGGCCGGCCGCGCTGCCGCCCAGCGACTCACCCAGCACCTCACCCACCGCAGGGAGGAGATCGGAACCCGCCTCGCCGCGGCCGTGTCGGCCGACGAGCTCGCGTCCGCCACGACGACCCTCGAGGCCGTCGCCCGTGCGCTCGGCGCTCCGGACGGCGACGGCCCGGAGGGCCATCCCCGACACCGCCGCCACGGCTTCGGCCCCGGCGCGCACGGCTTCGGACCGGGCGCGCACGGCCGGGGCCGGGCTCATCACGGCGAGGGCTGCCGCGACCACGCACCGCGTCAGCGCGACGCGGAGAGCGCGTACGAGCGCGGCTTCGCCGCCGGTTTCAGCGAGGGCCGCACCGCCGCCGGCGCGTGAGCCCGTCCCGAACCGGCGCGCGCCCGTCCCGAACTCCTCCGATCGACGCCCTCACCGTCGCCGCAGCCCCGCGTCCACGCGGTTCCTGCGGCGGCACGGGACGCCATTGGAGGAGTCCGGGACCGGGACCGGGCGCCCCGCGCGTCAGCGCGGCGTGCGCCGCCACCAGGACGGCATCCGGACACCCTGCTCGTTGCCGCTCTCGACGTCGAGTCCGTAGTGCTCACCGACGTAGTCGACGAGCTGGGCACGCTCCGCCCGGTCGTAGACGCGCCGCTCCCGGCGGAAGGCGATGACGGTCGACCAGCACATGAGCAGCATGACCACGCTGAACGGCAGCGCGATCGTGATCGCCGCGGTCTGCAGCGCCGACAGCCCGCCGGCGAGGAGCAGCGCGATCGCGAGCGCCGCCGTGGCGAGCGTGAAGAACACCCGCACCCACCGCTTCGGCTCCGCGTCGCCGCCGGTCGCCAGCATCCCCATCACGAGCGCGCCGGAATCGGCGGAGGTGACGAAGAAGATGCCGATCAGCACGATCGCGCCGATCGTCAGCACCTGCCCGGCGGGCAGATGCGCGAACAGCTGGAACAGCGCGCCCTGCAGATCGACGCTGCCGTCCGGGAGCAGCATCGACCCGGGGGCGTTCAGCTCCTGGTAGAGCGCGGAGCCTCCGAGCACCGCGAACCAGATGATGCCCACGAGCGTCGGCACGATCAAGACACCCAGCACGAACTCCCGCACCGTGCGCCCCTTGCTCACGCGGGCGATGAAGATGCCGACGAACGGGGCCCACGAGATCCACCAGCCCCAGTAGAACGAGGTCCAGGCCGCCTGCCACTGCTCCCCCGCCTCGCCCTGGAACGCGCTGACGGTGAAGCTCAGCCCGACGAAGTTCTGCAGGTACGCCCCGATCGACTGCACCCATTCCCGCAGCAGGTATTCGGTGTGCCCGACGACGAGCACGAACACCAGCAGAAGCGCCGCCAGCACGAGGTTGAAGGTCGACAGCCACTTCATACCCTTGGCGACGCCCGACAGCACCGAGAACAGCACGAAGACGGTGATGACGCCGATGATGACCACCTGCATGAGGGTGTCGGGGGTGCCGAACCCGGCGCTGGAGAGGCCGGCGCCGATCTGCATGACGCCCAGGCCGAGCGAGGTGGCGACGCCGAACACGGTGCCGACCAGGGCGATCGTGTCAATCACGTTGCCCCAGGTGCCGCGCACGTGCCGTCCCAGCAGAGGCTCCAACGCCCAGCGGATCGAGATCGGCCGCCGACGGCGGTGGATGGCGTAGGCCAGCGCGACCCCGACGACGACGTAGATGGCCCACGCCTGCACGCCCCAGTGCAGGTAGGTCTGGATGAGTGCGCTCTGCGCGAGCTGTGCGTCGGTTCCGGTGACGCCCGGCCGGGGCGAGACGAAGTGGCTGAGCGGCTCGCTCACGCCGTAGAACACGAGCCCGATCCCCATGCCCGCCGCGAACAGCAGGGAGAACCAGGCGCCGACCGAGAACTCCGGCTCGTCGTCGTCCTTGCCGAGCTTGATGTCGCCGAAGCGGCTGAAGCCCAGCACCAGGGCGAAGGCGACGAAGAAGGCCGAGATCAGCACGTAGTACCAGCTGAACGTGCGGACGATCGTGGCCTGCACCGCGGCGAACGCGCTCTCGGCGGTCGCCGGGAACAGCACCGCGAAGGCGGTGACCAGGACGATGATCGCCGCCGCCGGCCAGAACACCCAGCGGGCGAGCGGGCGTGAGGCCAGCGGGTCGGCCGCCGGCGCCGCCGGGCTCGCCCCGCTCATGCGCCCCGCGCTCCGGCGTCGGTGGACCCGACATCCGTGCGGTGGAAGTTCTGGAACGACCGCGACGCCGTCGGACCGCGCTGGCCGTGGTAGCGGTTGAGGTACGGGCCGGTGCCGTAGGGGTTCTCCGCCGCGGACGACAGGCGGAAGAAGCAGAGCTGGCCGATCTTCATGCCGGGCCACAGCTTGATGGGCAGCGTCGCGACGTTCGACAGCTCCAGGGTGACGTGGCCCGAGAAGCCGGGATCGATGAACCCCGCCGTCGAGTGGGTCAGCAGCCCGAGGCGGCCGAGCGAGGACTTGCCCTCCAGCCGCGCGGCGATGTCGTCGGGCAGCGTCACCTGCTCGAACGTCGACCCGAGCACGAACTCGCCGGGGTGCAGGATGAACGGCTCGTCGGGCCGCACCTCGATGAGGTGTGTCAGATCGGGCTGGTCCTCGGCCGGGTCGATGAACGGGTACTTGTGGTTGTCGAACAGCCGGAAGTACCGGTCGAGCCGCACGTCGACGCTCGACGGCTGCACCATCGCGGGGTCCCAGGGCGCGAGCCCGACCCGTCCGGTGGAGATCTCGGTGCGGATGTCACGATCGCTGAGCAGCACGCCGCCAGCCTACTGGCCGTGTCCGGCGACCGCCGCCGGGTCAGCCGTCGACGGATGCCGCGACGGCCAGAGCGGACCGGGTCAGAAGCCCGGTGATCTCCTCCGCGGGGCGATCGGAGGCGATGGCGAGTTCGATGAGCACGTCCTCCGCGAACGCGACCCAGGCGCGGGCCGCCACCCGCAGCGTCGCCGAGTCGGCGTGGCCCAGTTCCCGGAAGACGTCGAGGATGCGGCGGGCGTTCTCGTCGCGTGCCTCGTCGACGAGCTCGCGCACGACGGGGTCGCCGCTGGCGACGCCCCGTACGAGCGAGTAGAAGGTCCCGGTGTGGGCGCGCACGAACGCGACGATGCGTGCGACGGTGTCGTCGAGGCGCTCGCGCGGCGGCAGCTCCTCGCGCGGCGCGGATGCCGCGATCAGCGCGTCCCGCGCCGTCGTCACCACCGCGGTGTGGAGTCCCTGACGCGAGCCGAAGTAGTGGAACACGAGCGCCCGGGAGACGTCCTCCCGCGCGGCGAGGGCCTCGATCGTGAGGTCGTCGAGCGGCTGGGAGACGAGGAAGGCGACCCCCGAGGCGATCAGCTGGGCACGACGATCCTCCCGCGACAGGCGTCGACGCTGGTCGGAGGACATGTCCCGACCCTACCGAGCCGCTCCCCGACACCGAGGGGCCGGGCCACGTCGCAGGGGTCGGTGAGAGTTCTCTCACACTCGGTCGGCCTTATTGACTGATTGTCAATTCCGGCGCACAGTCGATGATCGAGCGCGTCGGCAGCGGAGCCGGCGCCCACGGCATCCGGAGGATCGATGAGACTCTCGAACCCGACCCGCTCCCGCGCAGGGCGCATCACCCTCGCCACCGTCCCCGTCGTCCTGGCCTCGACGTTCCTGCTGGGCGGGGTCGCGCAGGGCGCCGTCCCCGTTTCGTTCGCCGTCTCCGGCAGCCAGTTCCAGATCAGCGCCTCCAAGCTCGAGGGCACCGGCTTCTCGCAGTACGCGGGGGTCACGCAGGACACCGCGGGCGGCTCGCACAACGTCGCGATCGCGAACATCGCGTCGGCCCAGCTCTACGACCTCTGCCAGTCGGTGATCTCCGACACCCCGCTCGGCAAGGTCGGCGTGCGGATCACCGCGGGCGGCGGCGGGAATCCCGCCTCGGCGACCGATCTGCAGATCGGCATGACCGACCTCAAGGGCGACTCGTCGTTCTCGAACATCCGCATCGGCGTGGACGCGTCCACGGTCAACACGGCGGCGAAGGGTTCCGTCGGCGATTTCGCTCAGGATGCCGACAGCGTCACCATCGACAACCTCCAGCAGATCTCCTGGAGCACGCAGGCCTCCGTGTTCACGCTGACCGGCATGTCGCTGACACTGACGGACGGATCGACCGGATGCTTCTGACACGTCGGGCGGCCCGGGCGCCGCGCTCCCCCGGTCGCGGTCGGAGCTGGCGGCGCGAACGGCCGCTGGTCGGCGGCATCCTGCTCATCCTCGGCGGCCTCGTGATGTTCGGATCGAGCCAGCTCGACTTCGGCCGGCTGCACATCCACCTCGGCATCGAGGGGTTGCAGGCCGTCGTGATCCCCCTGCTGCTGATCGTGCTCGGCGCCCTGGTCATCGCGACACCGGCGCACCGCATCCTCTACGGCGTCATCGCGCTGGCGACGAGCGTCTACTCGATCGTCGGCGTCAACCTCGGCGGCTTCCTCGTCGGGTTCCTGCTGTCGGCCGTCGGCGGCATCCTGGCCGTCTCGTGGATGCCGCGACCCGGCACCGACCCCGCCGCGGAGGCAGACGCGGACGCGGACAGGGAGCCCGAGGGGGCGATCGTCCCCGACGAGGCGGTCACGCGATGACCGGTCGTCCGCGCGCCCGCGGGGCGGCGGTCGCGGCGGCGCTGCTCGCGCTCACGCCCGCCGTCATGGGGGCCGCGATCGTGCCGGCGACGTCGGTCGCGGCGTCGACCCCGCATCCGGCGGAGTGGTGCATCCCGATCATCCTGCCGTGCCACGGCGCCTCCTCGCCGTCGCCGAGTCCGTCGCCGTCGTCGTCACCCACGGAGACAGCCCCCGCCGTCCCGGATCCCGGGACTCCTGCGCCCGCACCGCCTCCCGCCCCGTCTCCCGCTCCGTCGGAGGGGAGCACGCCCCCGGCGGTCGCGCCCGTCGCCGACGAAAACGGGCCGGTGTTCACGCAGCCGTCCGCACAGCTCGGGTCGACGTCGCTGTCGGTCAGCGGGCTGCGGGGGATCTCTGTCGTGACGGTCCCCCTCGCGGACGGCTCGCGGACCACCGCGCTCAAGCTCGAAGCCGACCGCATCACGATCTCGGGCTTCAGCCTGACCGTCCGCCACGAGACCGGCCCGATCCTGACGACGACCGCCGACACGATGACGCTCGAGGGCCACGTGGCCGTCTACCTCAACTCGCTGAGCGCGACGCTGCCCGGGGGCCGGCTGCTCACCCTGGGCGCCGACACCCCGCCGCCCGCCGAGGGCCTCGAGTCGATGTTCGGCGTGACCCTCGGTCTCGTCGGGTCGACGGCGGACTCCATCACCTACACGAACACGGTGCAGCACCTGTCGGAGTGACGGGCGGGCGGCGGCCTCCGGTCGGTTTGCTAAGCTGGCCGCGCACCTCCCGGTGCATGGGGCTGTAGTTCAATGGCAGAACTTCTGCTTCCCAAGCAGACAGCGCGGGTTCGATTCCCGTCAGCCCCTCCACTTTCTTGCGCGCAGCGCCTCTTGGTATCTTTCCCGCGGGTCGCGCACCGTGCGCGAGCGAGGAGCGCGGGAGCATGACGCAGGACGCCGCACCACCCCTTCGTTTCGGCCTCCGCCGGATGACGGCCCGCGATCCCGGTGAACGGCACCGCGCCGCGAGCCCCCTGGAGCTGTTCTTCGACCTCGTCTTCGTGGTCGCCGTGTCACTGTCGTCGCAGCAGCTGCACCACATGGAGTCGGAGGGCGCGCTGGGCGTCGCCGTCCTGAGCTACATCATGGTGTTCTTCACCGTCTGGTGGGCGTGGATGAACTTCACCTGGTTCGGCACGTCGTTCGCCGTCGACGACTGGCTGTACCGCGTGATGACGATCGTCCAGATGGCCGGCGTCCTGGTGCTGGCCAGTGGCAGCGCCGCCGCGATGGAGCACCAGGACTTCACGATCGTGACGCTCGGCTACGTGATCATGCGCCTCGCGATGGTCGGGCAGTGGCTGCGCGCGGCGGCATCCGTACCCGCGTACCGCCGCGTGTGCCTGAGGTACGCGGGCGGAATCGCCCTCGTGCAGGTCGCGTGGGTGCTGCGCCTGCTGCTGCCCCCGGGCGCCGGAACGATCGCGTTCTTCGCGCTCGTGCTCGCCGAGGCGCTCGTGCCCATCTGGGCCGAGCACCGCGACCACGCCCCGTGGAACGCGCATCACATCACCGAGCGCTACAGCCTGTTCACCCTGATCCTGCTCGGCGAGTCGATCCTCGCTTCGGCGGGCGCGATCATCGAGGCCGTGCAGAAGCAGGACCACCTCGCCGAGCTGGTCGTCGTGTCGGCGGCGGCGCTGGTCATCGCGGCGGGCATGTGGTGGGTGTACTTCTCCCGCGAGCACACCGGACACATCCGCACCCTCGCCTCCTCCCTCCGCTACGGGTACTTCCACTACGTCATCTTCGCCGCGGCGGGTGCCTTCTCGGCGGGCATCGAGATCGCCGTCGACGCCATCGGCGGCGAGGCCCACCTGTCCGACATCGCCGCGCACGCCACCCTCACCGTGCCCGTGGCGCTGTTCATCCTCGGGATCTGGGCACTCACGCTGCGGACCCGGTTGACGGCGGCCGGCAACACGCTCCTGCTGCTCGGGACGGCCGCCGTCGCCGCCGCGACGTTCGTCCCCTCGACGATCGGGATGCTGCTCACCGCCGCCGTCGGCACGGTCACCGCGGTCGTCGCCGTCGAGATCGGCCCGGCCCCTCGGGGCGCGACTCAGAGGCAGGTGTCGACGACGGTCTGATCGTCCAGCACCGCCACGATGCGCTCCGCGAGCGGCCAGTAGGGCGCGTAGTGCTGCGGATCGCGGTTGATCTGCACGCGATGCGCGACCTCGGTGGGTGCGGTCTCCGATCGCTCCGGCTCGGGCACGTCCTCGACCATCGCCCGGTAGAAGAGCGTGGCGGCGGTGTACGGGTCCAGCCGTTGCTCCCGGCTCCCCCAGCCGTCCTGCTGCTGGAACAGTCCGATCGAGGTCGTCCGGGAGCCGTCCGGATTGGTGACGCCGTCCGTCTCCCAGTCGCCGTAGTCGATGTTCTGCAGACTCGACTCCCCCAGCGCGGTCATCACGGCGATGGTCTGATCCCGCGCGGACAGGCCCGCATCGCGCCCGGCGGCCACGATGGTGCGCGCGTTGTCGAGCTGCTCCCGACCGAAGCCGTCCGCCTCGGCGCAGACGGCCGCGTGATGGATCGACCGCCCGATCGCCACGCCCGCGATCCCCAGACCCACGGCGAGCACGGCGGCCACGGCGAGCGCGATCGCGCGCCGGCGGCGCAGCTGACGGCGGCGTCGGGCGCTGACCGCCGGGCGGCGGCGGCCCGCGGCTCGGCGCGACGTCGACGGGCGGCTGCTCACCTGCGGCATCCTGCCACGCCCGGCTATCCGCCAGCCGAGCGGGGGCTGACATCGCCCCCCGTCACCGCTGTCACCCGACCGGTTCGACGGCCTCGTCCGCGCGCCGTCCGGCCGAGCGCACCGCGCCGATCGAGGCGGCGATCACCAGAGCGATGCCGACGGCCTCCAACCACGCGAGATGCTGACCGAGAAGCACCCATCCGGCGAGTGCGGCGACGGCGGGGGCGAGACTCATGAGCACGGCGAAGGCCGCGGCCGGAAGACGGCGCAGGGCGATGAGCTCGAAGGCGTAGGGCAGCGTCGACGACAAGAGCGCGACGGCGGCGCCCAGCCCGAGGATCTCGGGCCGGAGGAGCGCGGCGCCGGCATCCACGATCCCGAACGGGAGGGAGAGGACGGCGCCGACGGTCATCGCGATCGCCAGCCCGTCGAGACGAGGGAACGCGGCGCCCACCCGCGACGACGCGAGGATGTAGAGCGCCCAGCTCGCCGCCGCCCCGAGCGCGAACAGCACACCGTCGAGGCGGAGCCGATCCCATCCGCCGCCGGCGAGGGCGACGACGCCGGCGAACGCGAGCAGCGCCCAGATCCAGGCCGCCCTTCCGCGTCCGGCGATGATCGAGAGGGCGAGCGGGCCGAGCACCTCGATCGTCACGGTGACCCCCAGGGGGAGCCGCTCGAGCGCGAGATAGAACAGCCCGTTCATCATCACGAGCACGACGCCGAACACCACCACGTCGCGCCACGCGGCACCGTCGCGACCCCGCAGCCGGGGACGGGCGACGATCAGGAGGATCAGGGCCGAGAAGACCAGCCGCAGCATCACCATGCCGAGCGGGCCGACGTGCGGGAAGAGGGTGACCGCGATGGCCGCGCCGCCCTCCTGGAAGGCGAGCCCGGCGACGACGAGCGCAACGGCGGCCGGAGCCGCGGACGCCCCCGCGCGACCGCTGGTCACCGGCGGCGGATCACGGGATCGGGCAGACGGCGACCGCCGCGACCTGGGCGGCCATGTCCTCGGCGGTCCACGGGAGCCCCGCCTGCGGGGCCGTGCGCCCCGAGGCGGCGGGCGCCTTGGAGGCGATCGCGGCGAGCTCCCAGGCGAGGCTCCGCACGAGGTCGGCGGAGGCGCGGGAGTTGTTCAGCGTCACGACGACGCTCATCCCGGTGTTGCGGTCGGCGAAGGCCGCCGTGAGCGCGCCGGGAACCGCTCCGTACTGCCCGACGAGACTGCCCGCCTGGTAGACGCCGCCGCGCGCCGTGAACCACGACGGGCCGTCGGCGACCGCCGGCAGTGCGTTGTCGAAGCGGCCGGCGGCGTCGTAGGGGCGCAGCCCGAGGGCCAGCGCCTGGACGTAGCGGCTCAGATCCGCGAGATCCGTGATGACACCGGATGCCGTGAACCCCGCCGCCGGCGAGAGGTCCTCGATCGGCGTCGGAGCACTGCAGGCCGCGCTACCGTCTTCGGCGTTGCCCGTCCACAGCCCGGGCAGCTGCGCGGAGCCGGTGCTCGGGAAGGAGCTGTCCGACATGCCGTTCGGGCCGAAGACGTAGTGCTGGTAGAGCTGCGCGGAGCTCTTGCCCGACGCGCGCTCGAGCGCGAGACCGAGCAGCACGTAGCCGGTGTCGGAGTCGGCGAAGACCGTGCCGGGCTGGGCCGTCGAGCCTCGCGACATGCCGTAGCCGAGAAGCTCGCGGGGGTTCCACTGCCGGGCCGGCGTCGCGCGGGTACGCGTCTCGATCGACGGCCCGTACGACGCGAGTCCCGCCGTCGAGTCGCAGAGCTGGCCGAGTGTCACGCCCCCCTGGTCGCCGAGGCCCGCCACGTACTCGCCGGCCGTGTCGTCGAGGCTGACGACGCCGTCGTGCACCAGCCCGTAGAGCACATCGCAGGTCATCGACCGCGTGGTCGCTCCCGCGTGGAAGGTCATCGTGTCGCTGACGGCGGCGCCCTCGGGCGCGGTCGTGCCGACGCCCGCCTCCCACACGCCCGACCACGGCACCCGGACGCCCACGACGGCTCCCGACGCACCGGATGCGGCGAGGGCGCGCTCGACGGCCGTCTGCAGCTGTCCCTGCACGTCCGCGGGGATGGCGGCATCCACCTGATCGGGCAGCGGCAGCGAGACGGAATCGTCCGACGAGCACGCGGCCAGCGCGATCGCCAACGCGAGCGTGCCGGCTACAGCCGCGAGACGTCGCGATCGACGAAGACCCCGCATCCTCACCCCCTGATCAGTTCTTTCAGCGTAGAACACGATGCGCACCGGACCGGACGCCGTGACACTCCTGTGACGTTTCTGTGAACGGATTTCGCCGGCGGCCGGTCGCGGGGCGCGGCGGCGCCGGCTCTAAGGTGGGTGCCATGGCGCACACCTTCGACGACGACGCCCTCGCCGGCGTGCTCGGTCACATGAACGACGACCACTCCGACGACAACCTCCTCATCGCCCGCGCCTTCGCTCCGCTCACCGATGTCGTCGGCTCCGAGATGATCGGATTCGACGGGGCGGCGGGCCGGTGGCGCGTCCGCCTCGCCGACGGCACCGAGGACGTCATCGTGGTCCCGTGGCCGGGCGGTGCCATCACGGAGCGCCGTGAGGTGCGCCGCGAGATCGTCGCGCTGTACGACGAGGCCTGCGCCCGGCTGGGGATCACGCCGCGCCCGCACTCCTGAGCATTCTCGGAGGCAACCTTCAGTTTAGGTGAGCCTTAGTTTCAGATACACTGACGGCTGTGACCGAGCCGATCCCGTTCTCCACCGCCCTGCGCGAGCGTTCGCGCTCCGCCCACTCCGGCAGCGAGCACGCCGGCTTCATGGACGACCTGATGCGCGGTCGCGGCACGCGCGACGACTACGTCGCCCTCGTCGCACAGCACTGGTTCATCTACGACGCCCTCGAGACCGCCGCCGAGACGATGCGGCACGACCCCGTCGCCGCCCCGTTCATCAGCGACAAGCTGACGCGGCTGCCCGCGATCGAGGCCGACCTGGCGTTCCTCATCGGCGACGACTGGCGCGCGCGCATCGAGCCCCTGCCCACGACGCGGCGCTACGTCGAGCGGATCCGGGAGGTCGGCACCAGCTGGCCCGGCGGCTTCGTCGCCCACCACTACACCCGGTATCTCGGCGACCTCTCGGGCGGCCTCTTCATCGGCAAGCTGATGGCGCGGCAGTTCGGCTTCGAGACCAACGGCATCGGCTTCTACCTCTTCGACGAGATCGCCGATCCCGCCGCGTTCAAGGACGTCTACCGCGAGCAGCTCGACGCGGTCGCCTGGGATGCCGCCGAACGCGAGCGCGTCATCGACGAGGTCCTGACGGCGTACCAGTTCAACACCGACCTCTTCCTCGACCTCGCCGCCGCGAAGGCCGCCACCGCGGCATCCGCCTGACTGCGCGTTTCGACTCCTCGCTGCGCTCGTCGCTCAACGACCGGGTGCCGCCCTCGGTCGTTGAGCGAGCGCAGCGAGTCGAAACGCCTGACGGTCGTCAGAAGCCGGCGGCGCGGACCCCGGCCATGAAGCGGCGGACGTCGGCATCCACGAGGATGTCGCTCGGGCGCAGCGGCCGTGAGAGGTACAGGCCGTCGAGCGAGGTGAGCCGCGACAGCGCGACGTACGTCTGTCCGGGGGCGAAGGCGCCCGAGCCGAGGTCGATGACGGCGCGGTCGTAGGTCTTCCCCTGCGACTTGTGGATCGTCACGGCCCAGGCCAGGCGCAGCGGGAACTGCGTGAACTCGGCGACGATGTCACGCGTGAGCTTTCGCGACGCCGGGTCGTACGCGTAGCGGAACCTCTCCCACACGGCCGGCTCGACGTCGACCTCCTCGCCGTCGATCTCGACGCGCACCGTGCCACCCGCGATCCGGGTCACGGTGCCGATCGACCCGTTCACCCAGCGCGGTCCGTCGCCCCGCGTGCCCACGTCGTTGCGCAGGAACATCACCTGGGCGCCGACCTTGAGCTGCAGCTCCGTGTCGGCCGGATACGACGCCTCGCCCCGGCCGAAGTCGCCGCTGATGTCGGCGCGCGCCGTCTGCACCGGCCCGGGCAGCGCGTCGAGGTGACGCTGGTTGATGCGGGAGACGATGTCGTTGCGCGTGGCGAGGGTGATGATCGGAGGCTCGCCGTCGACCGGCTCCGGGACGGGACGAGCCCCGGCGGCGTTGAGCATGCCGGCGATCTCCGCGGTCACGACCCCGTGGCGCACCGCGTTCAGCATGGCCTTGAAGCCGTTGTCGGCCTGCCGGTGGATCTCGCGCAGCTCGCGGATGTGCAGGGGCGCGCCCACCCGGCCGAGGTCGAGCAGTCCGTCCGAGCGGATCGCGGAGCCGTCGGCCGACGGTCCCGCCCACACCTGCGCGTCGAAGAACCAGAACGACCGGTAGTGGTCGTTGATGTAGCGCAGCTCATCACCGCGCGGGGGCACCGGTGACAACTGGTAGGGATCGCCGAACATGATCACCTGCACCCCGCCGAACGGCTCCGACCGGCGGCCCCGGGCCTGGCGGAGGGAGCGGTCGATGGCATCCATGAGGTCGGCGTTGACCATGGAGACCTCGTCGATCACGAGTGTGTCGATCGCCTTCAGCACACGGCGGGCCGGCTCGGACTGGTCGAGCTCGCTGTCGGCGATGAGCCCGATCGGCAGCCGGAAGAGCGAGTGGATCGTCTGCCCCTCGACGTTCAGCGCCGCCACGCCCGTGGGCGCGCACACGGCGATCTGCTTCTGCGTGTTCCACGCGAGATGCTGCAGGAGGGTCGACTTGCCGGTACCGGCCCGTCCCGTCACGAACACGTGCTCGCGAGTGTCCTCGATGAGGCGGAACAGCTCCTCCTGCTCGGCGGACAGGGCGGGGATGCTCACCGGATCCATGCTAGCCATCAGCATCCGTTTCCTAGACTGGACCTGTGGACGGGGTGGTGGGTGTCGATGCGCGCGCGGCGCAGACGCGAGGCGATGCCGCGTCGCGCCGCTCCTCCGCCCGTCGCGGAAGCCGCCGGCTGGCTCTGGACCTGACCGCCCTCGCCGTGGTCGGCGTGCTGCTGCTGGCGGCGGTCGGCGCGGCGACCGTCACGATCTACCGCGATCTCTACAGCCCCGGCGCCTTCGTCACCCGGTACCTGGAGATGCTGAGCCAGGGCCGCGCGCCGGAGGCGCTGGCGCTGCCGGGCGTCACGATCGACTCCACCGATCTGACCTCCGCGGGCCTGCCCGCCGACGCGAGCGAGGCGCTGCTGCGCCGCGCGGCGCTCGCCCCGCTCAGCGACATCCAGGTCGTGAGCGAGCAGGAGAGCGACGGCGTCGAGGTCGTGACGATGTCGTACCAGGCGGGGCCGCACCGCGGCACGTCGACCTTCCGCGTGGAGCGCTCCGGCTGGGTCGGGCTGGCGCCGACGTGGCGGTTCGCGCAGAGTCCTCTCGCCGTGATCGACCTGACGCTCCGCGGCGCCACCGCGTTCTCGGTCAACGGGTTCGCGGTCGACACGCGGCAGGTCTCGCCGGCCGGTGCGCAGGCCGATCCGCTCGCGCCGGTCGCGCTCCTCGTCTTCTCGCCCGGCCTCTACTCCATCTCGGTCGACACCCCCGTCTCCACGAGTGCGGGGGTCGCGGTCCTGTCCGACACGCCGCAGGCCCAGGTGCCCGTCGACATCCAGACGCAGCCGACGACGCAGTTCGTGGCGGTCGTGCAGGACCGCGTCGAGTCGTTCCTGACGGCGTGCACGACCCAGCAGGTGCTGCAGCCGACGGGGTGCCCGTTCGGACTCCAGGTGCGCAACCGCATCGTCGAGCCGCCGGTGTGGTCGATGGTCACGCAGCCCACGATCACGCTCGAGCCCGACGGCGCCGGGTGGGCCATCTCTGCGGCGGACGCCGTGGCGCACGTCGTCGTCGACATCCGATCGATCTTCGACGGCACCGTCCGGCACGTCGACGAGGACGTGCCGTTCCGGGTCGGCGGGACGATCACGATGCTTCCCGACGGCACCGCCTCCATCCAGGTGGAACCCGCGAGCTGAGGACGCGGTCGCCTCAGCGCGCCGCGCGGGCGTCGCGTTCGGCGAGCTCGGCGAGCCGGGCGTTGTACGCCTCCAGCTCGGCGTCGCCGGTGCGGTCGGCGTGACGGTCGCTGCGCCGCTGCGTCCGCTCGTCGGAACGGCTCCACTGGATCGCGACGGTGATGGCGAGGATGAGGGTCGGGATCTCGCCGATCGACCAGGCGACTCCGCCGCCCGTGTACTGATCGACCAGCGGCGCCTCGCCCCAGGTGCGTCCCATCGAGCCGAACCACTCCGCGACGAACAGGCCGGTGGACATCATGATCGCGATGCCGAAGAACGCGTGCATGGCCATGACGCCGATGAGGGTCAGCAGCCGGAACGGATAGGGGTAGCGCAGCGGCACCGGATCGATGCCGACGAGCGACTGCACGAACAGGTACCCCGAGATCAGGAAGTGCGCGACCATCCACTCGTGGCCGATGTGGTCGTAGAGGGTCCAGCGGAACAGGTCGGTGTAGTAGAACGCCCAGAGCGACCCGATGAACATCGCCGCGGCGAACAGCGGATGCGTGATCACCCGGGAGAACGGCGTGTGCACCGCCCACAGGATCCACTCGCGACCGCCCCGCGTGCCGTCGTCGCGCTTGGCGATGGCCCGGGAGGCCAGGGTCACGGGAGCCCCGAACACGAGCATCATCGGGATCGCCATCGACAGCAGCATGTGCCCGATCATGTGCATGCTGAACAGGTAGTCCTGATACGCGTTGATCGGTCCGCTCGTGACCCAGAACAGCGACAGCAGGCCGAGCACCCAGAGCACGGTGCGGTAGATCGGCCAGCGGTCGCCGCGGCGGTGCAGGCGCCACACCCCGGCGAGGTAGAAGAACAGCCCGAAGCCGACGGCGAAGACCCACAGGATGTCGATGTCCCACTGCGTGAACCACTGCGTGATGGTCAGCTCGGGCGGCAGCGGCGTTCCGGTCAGGATCTCGGCCGGCGTCTTCACCTCGGGCAGGGTCGTGTCCACGGGCGGCGGGGTGCGCGAGAGCGCCACCGCCGCACCGCTGGCGATGCCCATGAAGACGAGCTCGAGCGTCACGAGGCCCCAGAAGCGGCGCGCCGCGGCATCCTGGCCCGCCCGATCGGCGCGGGCGATACGGGCGATCACTCCCGTGCGATACCGCGCGCCCAGCGCGCCCAGCAGCAGCAGCGCGACCACTTTCACACCCAGCAGGGCGCCGTACGGCGACAGCAGATAGCGGGGCTCGACGACGCCGACGGCCGCGCGGGCGACGCCCGACAGCGACACGACCACGAAGGCGACGAGCGCGAGGCTCGAGTAGCGGGTCAGCACCGCGCCGAGCTCCGCGACGCGCAGCTGCGGTCGCAGCACGATGAGAAGCAGCAGGCCGCCGAGCCAGACGGCCGCGGCGACGATGTGCAGCACGAGCGCCGAGACGGCGATGTTGTGACCGGCCTCGTCGCCCGAGTGGCCCTGCGTCGCCATGGGCACGAGGCTCGCCGCAGCCAGCACCGCCACGACGAGCGTCGACGTCCACCCGCGGACGGCGAAGGTGAGCACCGTCAGGCCCGCCCCGGCGATCGTCGTGAGCGACCACGCGCGGCCCACGTCGGTCTCGACGAGGAAGCGGCCGAGCTGTCCGCCGAACTCCGCACCGACGTCGGGGGTCGCGTTGAAGATGCTGAGGAAGGTGAAGAACGCGGTGAGCCCGCTGGCCACGGTGAAGAGGGCGGCCGAGATGGATGCCGTGTCCAGCGCCGCGTCGAACGTGCTCTCCCCGGCCCGCAGCGCGAAGAGCGCGAGCACCAGCGCACCGAGCATCCCCGCCGCCGACAGGTTGACGGCGAGCGTCACGAGGGGAAGCCCCCAGCGCACGACGGGACCGGCGTCGCCGATGAGCAGGGGCGCGGCCCCGCCCCCGTACAGCAGCCCGAGCACCAGAGCGGCGAGGGCGGACGCGACGAGGATCGCGGGGCCCGCGAGGCGCAGCGCACGGGTCGAGATCACCCGTCCAGCCTACGCGGCGCCGGACACACGAAAGGGGGGATGCCGAGCGGCATCCCCCCTTCGCAGGACCGTGCTTACTTGACGGCGGCCTTGAGCTTCGAGCCCGCGGTGACCTTGACGCGCTTGCCCGCGGCGATCTTGATCTCCTCACCCGTCTGCGGGTTGCGGCCCGTGCGGGCGGCCGTGGCGACCTGCTCGAACGAGAGGAAGCCGGGGATCGTGACCTTCTCGCCCTTGGCGACGGCCTCGGAGACAGCCGAGAACAGGCCGTCGACGACGCGGCCGACGGTGGCCTGGCTCTCGCCGGTGGCGCTGGCGATGCTCGCGACGAGCTCAGTCTTGGTGATAGCCATTGGGGTTGTCCTCCAGACGGCAGCAGATGCCGCCTTCAGTGAGATCGGACCGGACGCGAGGCGACCGGTTTGGTCGGTTGGACCGTCCCCGAATATACCTACGATCCGCGGAAATCCGCGGATTTCCGGCGCTCAGACGTCATCTTCACCGGCGTGTCGGCCCGGATCGGTGACGGATGTGGCTGATGTGACCGCGGCGGGCACAGCAGAAGGCCCGGCCTCCGCGAGGAGAACCGGGCCTTCCGACGGGTGCGGTGCTTACCAGCTCGACTTGGTCACGCCGGGCAGCTCGCCCTTGTGCGCCATGTCGCGGAAGCGGACGCGCGAGATTCCGAACTTCGACAGGTAGCCGCGGGGGCGACCGTCGATGGCGTCGCGGCCACGCAGGCGCACGGGCGACGCGTTGCGGGGAAGCTTCTGCAGGCCGACGCGGGCGGCCTCGCGGGCCTCGTCGGTCGCGTTCGGGTCGACGAGGGTCTTCTTCAGCTCGGCACGCTTCTCGGCGTAACGGGCGACGACCTCCTCGCGCTGGTTGTTGCGCGCGATCTTGCTCTTCTTGGCCATGAGATCAGCGCTCCTCTCGGAATTCGACGTGCTTGCGGATCACCGGGTCGTACTTCTTCAGCACGATGCGGTCGGGGTTGTTGCGACGGTTCTTACGCGTCACGTAGGTGTACCCCGTGCCGGCAGTCGACCGGAGCTTGATGATCGGACGGACGTCCTGAGCCTTCTTCGCCATTAGAGCTTCACACCCTTCGCGAGGAGGTCCTTCACGACCGACTCGATGCCGCGGGCGTCAATGACCTTGATGCCCTTGGCCGAGACGTTCAGCGTGATCTTGCGACCGAGCGAAGGAACGTAGTAGGTCTTCTTCTGCACGTTCGGGTCGAAGCGACGCTTCGTCCGGCGGTGCGAGTGCGAGATGTTGTGACCGAAGCCGGGAACTGCTCCGGTCACCTGGCACACTGCTGCCATAGTGATTCTCCTTAGTACCGTGACACCGGACGGTGCCACCCAAGATCCCTTGTCTGCATCCCTCTGAACACAGGGATACGAACTGCGTGCTGGAGTGCGCGCAGACAAAGAGTCAGTCTAGCACGGCCGGGCGTGTCGCCTTGACTCACGCGAGCGGCCCGGCTCCCCGTCCCCACCGGAACGGCGAGACCGTGGGATCGCCCTCGATCCAGAACCGCCACGGGAACGCGGCGGTGCCCCCGACGCCGGCCACCCCGACCCGCGGACCCGCGGCGACGTCGGTGCGCGGACGGGTCGGCAGCCACAGCCGGGCGACCGCGCCGGCCCACGGCGCTCCCGTGACCGCGTCGATGCCGTCGTGCAGCGGATGCCGGAGCCCCACGGCATCCCCGAGCCGGCCGGGACCCCGCGCGAGGTCGCGGCCGGCGCGGGCCGCGGGGCGCCGCGAGAACGCGACGTCCTCTCCCGCGACGATCTCACCGGCCCGCAGCAGCACGCCACCCGCCTGACCCTCGGGACCGCACACGACGTTGACGCACGAGTGGATGCCGTGACTCAGGTAGACGTAGAGGTGCCCGGGCGGTCCCCACATCGTGGCGTTGCGGGCGGTCCGTCCGCCGCGCGCATGCGAGCCGGGGTCGGGCTCGGGGCCCGTGCCGGCGCCGTGGTAGGCCTCGACCTCGGTGAGGCGCACCGCGACCACCGCACCGTCGCTCGCGACCTCCAGCACGCCGTCGAGCAGCCGCGGCGCGACGTCGACCGGCAGCCCCGCGAGCGCCGCGCGCGTGGCCGGGACGAGACCCGTCGTCGTCATGGCGTCATCCGCGCGGAGGGGTCTGGCACCACGAGATGTCGAAGCCGGCGAGCGCGCCCACCTCGGTGCCCGCGTCGGCCCCCGTCAGCGCGACGACGTGCGTCCGCACGTGGGCCGGGAGGGGGAGGCGGTAGCCGTCGTACGGGTTCGACACGGCATCCGGCGCCACGAGGAAGGCGGCGTAGCGCCCGCTGGGCGAGACGCACGACTGGATGAGGATGTCCTTCGGGTCGACCGAGAACACGGGGGTCGCCGCCCCCGACGCGTCGACGACGTTCACGGTCGTCGAGCGCACGGTGAACCCGTCGACGACGGCGAGCACGCGCAGGGTGCTCCCGTCGGTCATCGGCGTCATCTTGTTCGTCTGGCCCAGCGCCTTGTCGGTGGGCGGCAGCGGCACCTGGGTGGCGGTCGCCAGATCGATGGCCGCCGGTCCCTCCACGCGCTCGATGATCGCGGTCGTCGTGCCGCGGGCGATGCCGTCGATGGAGACGGCCGTCCCCAGCGTGACCGGGTCGCCGCCCGACGGGGAGATGAGGGTGAGGGCGCCGTCGTAGGTGAGCATCAGGATGCTGTCGGTGCCGGGCACGAAACGCCAGTCGTCGACCCGCGACTCTCCCCCCGTGCGTTCGATCATCGTGGGTGCGGCATCGGACTGCGCGGCGGTCAGCGACGCCGTGAAGAGGCGGGCCTCGCGGGCGCCGGGAGTGCCGACCGTGGCGTCGGTGAACGTGTAGCCGATGAGATCGCCGCGATCGGCGCTCTGCAGATCGGTCACGGTGCCGTCGCCGGGCAGTGCCAGCTCGCGGACATTGCCGCCGTCGAGGTCGGTGACGACGAGGTGGGAGGTGTCGTCGTCGCCGAGGGTCGACATCACCAGGTGGCCGGACGTCGCGCGGAAGTCCTCGATGTGGGCGTTCGTGTAGACCGGCTCGGGGTCTTCTCCGGCGAGGTCGGTGCGCAGGATCGTGTCGCCGCCGGTACCGCGCTGGAGCACGTACGCGTGGAGGGGCGGCGTCGTGAAGCTGTGCTCGACGGCGGCCGTCGGCCCGCCGCCCACGCCGACGAGCCCCGCGATGGTGACGGTGTAGGAGGTGTCGTCCCACAGCGGCTGGGTGAAGCGGATGCCGACGCTGCGCCCCGACGTGTCGACCGTGAACGGCGCCGCGGGAGAGACCGTGACCTGTGCGGGTTCGACCGTCGCCAGCGACTGCGTCGTGGTGATGATCAGGCGCGAGCCGGAGGCGCTCACCGCGGCATCCGGGTCGACGCTCACGTTGGTGACGCGGGGCCCCTGCGCGACCGTCACGGCGGAGCCGGCGAGACCGACGACGGCGAGCGCGCCGACGACGAGCGCGAAGCCCACGAGGAAGGCGCGGGAGCGTCGCCGGCGCGTGCGCTCGCGGCGCGTCGCGCGATCAGTACTCATACGGGTCCTTGGGCTGGTCGACGGTCTGCACCGACGCCGGCTGGATCTGCAGGCGCCCGTCGGCGTCGCGGATCGTCCCGGTCACCGTGACCCAGGTGCCGGTCGACGGGATGCCGTCGGCGAGCGCGACCGGCACGCTGGCCGGCTGCGCGTCGATCACGCAGTGGGTGATCACGAGCCGGGTGAGCCCGAAGCCGCCGTCGGTGGGCGTGACGAAACCGGTGAGGGTGATGGTGTCCCCGTCGAACGCCTCGGGATTGGTCGCGGTCGCGAACACGCTCGCCCACTCGCCGACGCCGAACGTCGACGTGTCGCCGGTCGACGCGAGGGCCACGGTGTCGGAGCCCTGGAACAGCGGCGGCGCTCCGGTGTCGCGCTGCATGGCGAGCTCGGCCGACAGCGTCGCCGGGGGTGTGAGCACGATGGCTGCGACCACGCCCGTGGCCAGGATGCCGCCGGTCACCGTCGCGGCGGTGCCCCACACCGAGCGCGCCTCGTGCCCGTGGTCGTCGCCGTGGTCGTGTCCGTCGCCGCGCCCATGCTCGTGCGCGTCGCCGTGGTCGTGCCCGTGATCGGCCTCCGCGCCGCGCGGGAGCGCGAAGCTGAGCACGGCGCCGACCAGCGCGAGGATCGCCATCGGCACCGCGAACCAGTTCGACGAGGGGTTGATGTAGAGCGCGAGCTGACCGGTGAGCCACAGCACGACCGTGACGGCGGAGAGGCCGGCGGCGAGGCCGACGCCGAGGAGCCGGGATCCGAGGAGATCACGCAACGAGGTTCACCACCGATCCGACGGCGATGGCGAACAGCACGACGACGATCACCAGACCGCCGAGGACCTTCGTGCGGAAGGTCGTGCGCAGCAGCGCCAGCATCTTGACGTCGACGAGCGGTCCGACCAGCAGGAACGCGACGATCGAGCCGGGCGTGAACGTCGAAGCGAACGAGAGCGCGAAGAAGGCGTCGACATTGGAGCAGATGGAGACGATCATCGCGAGCGCGATCATCGCGATGATCGACAGTGCGGGGTTGGAGCCGATCGCCAGCAGTGCCGAGCGCGGCACGAGCACTTGCACGGCGCCGGCGATGGCGGAGCCGATGACGAGAGCCGGCATCACGGCGCGCAGTTCCACGACGAACTGGGCGAGGCTGCGCTGCGCCTTGCCGGGGCCGCCGCCGTGGGCGGCGTTGTCGAGCGAGAGCTCGCAGCTGGCGCGGAAGCGGTCGGTGATGAGGCCGTCCGGGTCGGGATGCCGGCTGTACAGCCATCCGATGAGGTTGGCGACGGCGTACCCGCCGAGCAGGCGGGCGATGAGGATGCCGTCGTCGAAGCCGAACGCCTGGTGGGTCGTGATGATGACGATCGGGTTGACGATCGGCGCCGCGATCAGGAAGGTGAGGGTCTCGGCGACGCCCAGTCCGCGCATCATGAGGCCGCGGGCGAACGGCACGTTGCCGCACTCGCAGACGGGGATGAGCATGCCGAGCAACGACAGCACGGCGCGGCGCGCCCACGGCGCGCGCGGCATCCACCGTTCGATGACGCCGGCGGGCACCCACACCTGCACGACGATCGACAGCAGCACGCCCAGCACGACGAAGGGCAGCGACTCGATCAGCACGCTGATCGCGAGGGTCAGTCCGTCCTGCGCCCGCGTCGGAAGCGACGGCCCGGGCGAGAGGAGAGCGATGACGACGAGCGTCGCGACGACCAGCACGCCGATGCCGACGGCCACCGCGGTGCGGACCGGCGCGGCGCGCACCTCAGTCGACACGGTCTCCGGGGCTCGCCGCCGCCCGTTGCGCCGCGCAGGCCGCGCACACGCCGAAGATGTCGACCACGTGCTCGGCCTCGGTGAATCCGTGCGCCGCGGCGGTGCGCTGCGCCCACGCCTCGACCTCGCTGGCCTCGATCTCCACGGCGAGCCCGCACGAACGGCAGATCAGGTGATGGTGGTGGCCCGTGCTGGTGCAGGCGCGGTAGATCGCCTCGCCGTCCGGGCTCTGCAGCTGGTCGGCCTCGCCGCTCGCGGCCAGCGTCGCCAGGGCGCGGTAGACGGTCGCGAGACCGATGCCGGTGTTCTCGTCGCGCAGAGTGGCATGCAGCGTCTGAGCGCTGACGAAACCGGTGGCGTCGCTCAGCGCCTCGCGCACGCGATCGCGCTGCCAGGTGTTGCGCTGGGCCATGCGGCGAGTCTACCCACGGGGTCTTGGAGCGGGCTGGACACGGCGCAGCCCGCCCTCACGCCTCGACACTGCCCCGCCGACGGACCCCGTCGATCGCACGGCAGACGAGGTAGATGAGGAAGGACAGCGTCGTGATGTACGGACTCACCGGCAGCGTGCCGGCGATCGCGAGGAGGATGCCGCCGACGGCCGCGGTGACGCCGAAGCCGGCGGCGAGCAGCGGCACCGCGACGGGACCGTTGGACACGCGCATCGCCGCCGCGGCCGGGGTGACCAGCAGCGAGAGCACGAGGAGTGCGCCGATGATGTGGACGGCGACGGCGACGACGATGCCGAGCAGGAGCATGAAGGCGAAGGACACGACCGTGGTCGGCACTCCGCGGGCGGCGGCCGACTGCGGGTCGAGGGAGTCGAAGGTCAGCGGGCGCCAGATCAGCAGGAGCGCGACGAGCACGATGGCGCTCAGCACGATCAGCACGGTGAGCTGATCGCTCTGCACCGACACGATCTGGCCGGTGAGCAGGCTGAAGCGGTTGGCGCTGCGCCCGTTGTAGAGCGAGATGCACAGGATGCCGATGCCGAGCCCGAAGGGCATGAGCACGCCGATGATCGAGTTGCGATCGCGCGCCCGCGCTCCGAGCCATCCGATGAGGCCGGCCGCGACGAGCGATCCGAAGATGGAGCCCGTCACGACGTCGAAGCCGAGCAGGAGCGCGGCGGCCGCTCCGGCGAAGGAGAGCTCGCTGATGCCGTGCACCGCGAAGGCCATGTCGCGCTGCATGACGAACACGCCGATGAGCCCGCCGACGATGCCGAGCACGGCTCCCGCCCACACCGAGTTCTGCACGAGCGCGAGGATGTCGCCGTAGCGCGAGAGCCCGCCGAAGAGCGCGTTCGCGATGTCGTCCATGTTCACGCGACAGCTCCCGGTGCGGCGGCGTCGCCGTGGTGATGGTGGTCGGCATCCGAGTCGGGGGCGCCGACGACGACCAGTCGTCCCCCGACACGCGCGACGTGCACGGGCGTGTCGTAGAGGGCGGTCAGCGTCTGCGAGGTCAGCACCTCGTCGGGCCGGCCCAGCGTGAAGCGGCCGCCCGTCAGGTAGAGGATGCGGTCGACCTTCTCGAGCACGGGGTTGATGTCGTGGGTGACCAGCAGCACCCCGGCGCCGCTCGCGGTGCGGTAGCGATCGATCAGATCGATCACGTCGCGCTGGTTGGCCAGGTCGAGGCTCGTCAGCGGCTCGTCGCACAGCAGCAGGCCCGGCTCGTCGGCGAGCGCCTGCCCGACGCGCAGCCGCTGCTGCTCGCCACCGGACAGCAGGCCCACGGGGCGGTCGGCGAAGGCGGTCGCCCCGACGGCGTCGATGAGCTCCTGCACGCGCCGACGGTCGCCGCGGCGCGGCAGGGGCGGACCGAAGCGGTGGCCGTCGACGCCGAGGCGCACGAGGTCGCGCCCGCGCATGGCCGTGTGCCGGGGCAGCGGGCGCTGCTGGGGGATGTAGCCGATGCGGCGGTTGCCGGCGTGACGGACGCGCTCGCCGAGGGCCTCGATGGTGCCGCCGGTCAGCCGCTCCAGGCCCAGCACGGCACGCAGGAGCGTGGTCTTGCCGGCCCCGCTCGGGCCGAGCACCGCGACGAGCTCGCCGGGCTGGAGCTCGAGGTCGAGGCCGCGCCACAGCTCATGGCCGCCGCGCGAGAGCGCGGCGGCCATGATGCGAAGGGGTGAGGATGTCGCCGGGGTCACGAACCCAGGGCGCTCTTGATCTGCGTGGCCATGTCGGTCATCCACGATACGTAGTTCTCGCCCTCGGGAAGCAGTTCCGACGCCTTGATGACGGGAACGCCCGCCTCGCCGGCCTTCGTCTCGACCTGCGTGGTCTCCGCGCCGGCCGCCTGCGCGTTGACGAAGACGATCTTCACCGACCCGCCGCCGACGAGGGTGAGCGCGTCCAGAAGGGTCGCGGGAGGCACGTCCTGCCCCTCCTCGACGGCCTCGCTGAAGGCGGCGGGCGTGACGTTCGTCAGACCCGCGGCTTCGGCGAGGTACAGCGGCACCGGCTCGGTGACGAAGATCTCGGTGCCGGTGTGGGCCGCCGCCACCTCGGTGAGGATCGGCGTGACCTTCGCGTCGATGTCTGCCCGGAACGCCTTCGCGTTGGCGGTGAACACGCTCGCCTCCGCGGGGTCGAGGGCGCCCAGCTGGGCGGCGATCTCGTCGGCGACGGCCGCGATGGTCTGCGGGTCGTAGAAGACGTGCTCGTTGAAGCCGTCGACGGCCTCGGACGGGTCGGAGCCCGTCCATTCGGGGGAGAACGTCACGGCGCTGATGAGCGGCGCGTCCGACTTCGCGGCATCCTTCAGCGTCGCCATGAACGGGTCGTAGCCGCCGCCGTTCTCGATGAGCAGCTGCGCGTTCTGGATGTCGAGCTGGTCGGCCGCGGTGGCCTCGAACTCGTGCGGGTCCTTGCTCTCGTCGGCGATCAGGGCGGTGACCTCGACGTGCTCGCCGCCGATCGTCTTCGCGATGTCGCCGTACACGTTGGTGGAGGCGACGACGGCGATCGTGCCGTCGGCGGAGGCGGAGGGCGTGGAGGACGCACCGGTCGAGCCGGAGCAGCCGGTGAGCGCGAGGGCGGATGCCGCGGTCAGCGCGGCGAGGAGGACGACGGGACGCTTCATGTCCCCCAGAGTACGGCTAGTGATAATCGTTATCAAATCCGGGCGGCCCGAAATGCTGTCAATCCGGGCTCTCGGCTTGAACGAGCGCACCGCGCGACGTCAGGCTGTTGTTCGGCCCCCGCGCCGACGGCGCACGCGGACGGCCCATCACCCCTTTCCGACCGTGACCTCTCCGGTCGTCGCCTTTCCGTTCCGAGGAGCCGTCATCTCACCCTGGACTCTTCTGCTGCTCGCCCTCGGCGTATCGGCGGATGCCTTCGCCGTCGCCCTGGGCAAGGGCCTCCAGCTGCGGGCCCACGTGCTGCGCACGGCCCTCGTCTTCGCGACCGCCTTCGGTGTCGCCCAGGCGGTCATGCCGCTGCTGGGTTGGCTGCTCGGCTCGACCTTCGCGGACGCCATCGCCCCGTTCGACCACTGGATCTCGTTCGGCCTGCTCGCGCTGGTCGGCGGAAAGATGCTGTGGGAGGCGCTCACCCCCGACGCGCCGACGGAGGCCGGGGAAGCCGAACACGTCCACGACGTCGAGGCGTTCACGACCCGCGAGGTCGTGCTGCTGTCGGTCGCCACCAGCATCGACGCCCTCGCCGTCGGGGTGTCGTTCGCCTTCCTGAACGTCGACGTCGCGGTCGCCGTGACCGCGATCGGTCTCGTGACGTTCGCCCTGTCGTTCATCGCGGTGTTCATCGGCTACCGCATCGGCACCCGCTTCCGCCGGCCCGCCGAGATCCTCGGCGGGCTCGTGCTGATCGGCATCGGCACGCAGATCCTCATCGAGCACCTCACCGCCTGAGCGTCGGGGACGGCTGCGGCGGTCCTGGCGCTCCTGGCGCTCCTGGCGCCTATCGCTCGCGCTCGCCGTGCCCGCTCTCGAGGGCGATCACCTTTCGGAGGCGACGCTCGAAGTCGCTTCCCCCCTGATACGTCGCGCCGAGGAAGGCGTCGACCAGCTCACGCGCCACCTGGGTTCCGACGACACGTCCTCCCAGACAGAGCACGTTCGCGTCATCGTGCTCCACGCTCTGGTGCGCCGAGTAGTGGTCGTGCGCGAGCGCCGCACGGATGCCGCGCACCTTGTTCGCGGCGATCGACACCCCGACGCCGGAGCCGCAGATCAGAATGCCGCGGCTTCCCTCCTCGCTGCGCAGGAGGGCAGTGGTCAGCTGCGCGGCGACGTCGGGGAAGTCGACGATCGCATCGTCTGCGGGTCCGATGTCCCGCACGGGCACGCCCCGCGCACGCAGGTGCGTCAGGAGGTCGCGCCGAAGATCGTGCCCTCCGTGATCCGAACCGATGATGACCGTCATGGGACTGCCCCTCCTGTCGAGTGGAGATGCCGGAGCGCCCAGCCCGACGCGGGGCGCTCCGGCATCGTGCGGATGCCGAGGTCAGCGGCGCTGGGCCGCGGCCTCCATGATCTCCAGCCCCTTCGCGTTCAGCTCGGGGATCGCCGGCATCTCGTCGTAGACGCCCGCCCCGACGAGGAACTCCGCCGTCTTGGTGAGGCTGTCCGTGAAGGCGGTCCCGCGCATCTGCTCCAGCGCCTGGTCGAAGGTCAGCCACTGCCGCGCGTCCAGCGCGTACGTGGCCTCCTCGTCGGTCGCCTCGATTCCCATCTCCTTGAGGAAGACCTGGAACGTGGCCAGCACCTCGTCCCGAGGCGTGTCGATGATCCACTCGTTGGCCTTGTACACGGCGTCGACCCACGCCGCGGCGGCATCCGGGTTCTCGGCCCAGAAGCGGGGCGTGACGACGTACGGGTCGAGGATGGACACCCCCGCCTTCTCTCCGTCGCACACCTGCACGTACTTGTCGGGGTCGGCCAGGAGGGGCGCGTTGTTGACCGAGAACAGCACGGCGGCGTTGATGTCGTCGTTCAGCATCCCGTTCGCGATGGCAGCCGGATCGAGCGGGACCGTCTCGATGTCGGCCGCGGCGACACCGAGTGCGTCGGCACAGGCGTAGAGGAGCTGGGCGCTGGTGCTGTTCGCGACGACGCCGACGGGCGTCTTGGCGAGCGCCGTCGCCGGATCGGTGCCCGCGAGGACGTCCTTGTCCATGAAGAGGATGAGGTTGCGGTACTCGTCCATCATCGCTCCGGCGGGGAGCAGACCCCAGGTCTTGTAGCCGCTGATGAGCGGCGGACCGCCCATGTACCCGACCTGCCAGTCACCGGCCGCGCCCGATGCGAGCAGGGCCGCTCCGCTCTCGGCGATCTGGAAGTCGACGTCCAGGCCCGCCTCCTTGTAGTAGCCGAGGTCCTGGGCCAGCCACAGCGAGAACCCGGTGGGCTGCGCCTGCGTCGCGATGGTGATGTGGGTCACGCCGTCGGCATCCGCCTGACCGCTGCCCCCTCCCCCCGCGCAGCCGCTCGCGGTGAGGGCGATCGTCGCCAACGTGGCGACGGTGGTGAGGACTCGGATGCTGGTTCGCTTCTTCTTCATCAAACACTCCTTTGTGGTGGACGGGCTTCTGTGGGGAACGGGCTTCGGGTGTGCGGATCAGTCGTCCGTGACGATCTCTTCCCGGACGAGAGACCAGATCCGCTGGCGGATCTCGCTGAAGTCGGCGTAGCCCATCGCCGCTTCGATGTCTGCCGCGCGCCACTCGGCATCGCGGGGGACGTGTATCTCCGCTTTGATGCGTCCCGGGCGCGCGCTCATCACGATGACGCGGTCCGCGAGATACACGGCCTCCTCGACGCTGTGCGTGATGAACAGGACCGTGTACCGATCGTGGCGGTGCAGGCGTGAGACCTCCTCCTGCAGGAGCGTCCGCGTCTGCGCGTCGAGCGCGCCGAACGGCTCGTCCATCAGGAGGATCTCCGGCCGCACGACCAGGGCGCGGGCGATCGCCACGCGCTGCTGCATGCCGCCGGACAGCTCGTGGGGGTACGAGTTCCTGAACTTCTTGAGTCCCATCAGGGCGAGCTGCGCGTCCACGCGGCGCTCGCGCTCGGCTTTCGGCACCCGCGCGACCTTGAGGCCGAACTCGATGTTGTGGAACACGGTCTGGGAGGGGAAGAGCGCGAACTTCTGGAACACGACGCTCCGGTTCGGGCCCGGCTGACCGGCGACCTTGCCGTCGACGAGGATCTCGCCCGTGGTCGCATCCTCCAGACCCGCGGCGATCATCATGAGCGTCGACTTGCCGCACCCGGACGGGCCGACGATCGTCACGAACTCACCCTCCGCGATGGAGAGGTCGCATTCGGCGAGCGCCTGCACCTCGCCCCTCTTGGTGACGAACCGCTTGGAGACGCCGCGCACCTGCATCTTCGGGACGGTTCCGCCCTCGAGGGGGACGGCCGCGGCGGTGGGGCTGTCGGTGGAGATGTCGTTCATGGGTCAGTTCCCCTTGTTCTTCGGCGCCCACGAGAAGAGCAGCCGCTGGATGCGCTGGAGGATGATGTCGAAGACCGTCGCGACGACGGCGATGCAGATCATCCCGACGATGATGATGGGCGTGGACAGGTTGGCCTGCCCCTGGAGGATGAGGTTGCCGAGGCCCTGCTTGCCCACGATGAGCTCGGCGCCGACCAGCGCCATCCACCCGTTTCCGAATCCGATGCGCACACCGGTGAAGGCGGATGCGGCGGCCACCGGGCCGACAACGGAGGCGAGGATCCGCGCCGAGCCGGCTCCGGTCGTGCGCGCCGCCTTCACGAGCAGAGGGTCGACCTGCGTGACGCCGAGGCGGCTGTTGATCACGATCGCCGGAAACGCGGCGATGAAGACGACGAGCGCCTGCGCCGACGTGTTCGCGCCCATCCACAGGACCGCGATGGGAATCCAGGCGAAGGGCGGGATGTAGCGCAGCAGCTCGAAGACGGGCGCCACGATCGCGCGGACGACGGGGATCCACGCGAGGATGAACCCCAGCGGCACCCCCACGACGATCGCGATCAGCACACCGCTCAGCCATCGGCCGAGCGACGCCAGGACATGGCCTCCGAGCGTCGCGCCGGCGAACGGCTCCACGAGGACCTGGACGAACTTCCCGGCGACCGCCGACGGCGACGGGAGCACCCGTTCGGGAACGAGCTGGAGGACGTCGGTCGCCACGATCCACAGGATCATCAGGCCCACGAGCGTCCCGGTCGTCCAGACGATGGCACCGGTGTCGAATCGTGCAGCGCGCCGCGGTCCGTCGACGACCGCGTTGGTCACGGTGGCGGGAAGGTCGTTCACGACGGTCATCGCCGTCCTCCCGGGGTGAGCAGCTTCATCAATGCGGACAACAACGCTCCGATCAGTCCGATGGTGATCATCGACACCAGCAGGATGTCGGTGTCGAGGGTGCGCGAGGAGTTGAGGGCGACGTATCCGAGTCCGCTGAGCGCGCCCAGCAGCTCGGCGGCGATGACCGTCGTCCAGGCGTTTCCCATCGCGATCTGGCCGCCGGCGAGCAACGTGGCCATCGCCGTCGGGATCACGACGCGTCCCAGGATGGTCAGCGGCGGCGCCCCGAGGACGCGTGCCGCGTTGACGAGGGTGGGCTCCACCGAGGTGACGGCGTGGATCGAGTTCAGCGTCCAGGGGACGATCGCGGAGACGAACACCACGAACACCCGCGAAGGATCCCCGATGCCGAACCAGACGAGGGCCAACGGGATCCACGCGATGGGCGGGATGGGTCGCAGCAGCTGGAAGATCGGGTAGACCGTCCACCGGGCCTTGCGCGACCAGCCGATCCACACCCCGAGAGGGATGCCGACGGCCGCCGCGAGCAGCCAGCCGGCGATGACGGTGGTCAGGCTCGAGACGATGTGCCCGCCGAGCGTCGAGCCCAGGTAGGGACGTTCGATCAAGCGGACGGCGGCATCCCACACGTCGCCCGGCGAGGGCAGGAAGAGCGGGGAGATCGCGCCTCCGGGACGTGTCACCCACGCCCAGACGGCGATCAGTGCCACGGCGGAGCCGACCGAGATGAGCAGGGACGTGAGCTTCCTGGGCTCGCGGCGCCACACCGGCTCCAGCGAGGGCCGGCGGCGGCGGGGGACGTCCTTGAGCGCGAGCGTCCTCGTCGTCGTCATCGGGCGTCCTCGGCGGTGCGGGAGGCCGGATCCGCGGACGCGGCCAGCACGGCGACGGTGCGCTTCGCCCCCTCGCTCCACAGGGAGTCCAGCGCCCGCAGGTAGGGAACGGTGAAGGCGGGCTCGTCCGCGAGGGAGCCGAACAGCTCCTCGTTGCGCAGGAAGGCCAGCGGGTCGTCCCGGCGGGCCCGCGCCGCGGCCATCACCTGCTCCTTGAGCGCGTCGACGACCTCGATCGCCTTCCCGCTCTCGTCGACCCCTGCCGCGTACCGCGCCCAGCTCGCCACGATCGCGGCGGAGAGGTGCACCTGGCCGCTCCGGGCGAGCTGATCGCGAACGACCGGCAGGAGCCACTTGGGGATGCGGTTGGAGGAGTCCGCACACAGCCGAGCGAGGGTGTCGCGCACCTCCGGGTTCTGGAAGCGCTCGATGAGCGTGTCCTTGTAGTCGGTCAGATCGATCCCAGGGACCGGCTCGAGGGTCGGCGTGCCCTCCTCGTCCATGTATCGGCGCAACAGGCGCTCGATGTCGGGATCCGTCGCCGCCTCGTGCGCGAAGGTGTAGCCCGCCAGCACCCCGAAGTAGCACATCGCCTGGTGACTGGAGTTGAGCAGACGGAGCTTCATCAGCTCGTAGGGATGGACGTCCGCGACGAACTGCGCGCCGACGCGGTCCCACTCCGGTCGATCGTTCACGAAGTCGTCCCGGATGACCCACTGCTCGAAGGGCTCGCAGACGACCGGCCACGCATCGTGCACGCCGATGGCCGCGTCGTTCTCCACCCGGTCCGCGTCCGAGGTGACCGGGGTGATGCGGTCGACCATCGTGTCGGGGAACGTCACGTGCCGCTCCACCCACGCGCCGAGCTCCGGATCCCGCCGGCTCGCGAACGCGCAGAACACACGCCGGGCGATGGCGCCGTTGCCCTGGACGTTGTCGCACGACAGGACCGTGAAGGGCGGGATGCCTCGATCCCGGCGGCGCGC
Organism: Microbacterium sp. MPR-TSA4; assembly: GCF_058792815.1. NCBI lineage: Bacteria > Bacillati > Actinomycetota > Actinomycetes > Micrococcales > Microbacteriaceae > Microbacterium > Microbacterium sp. MPR-TSA4. The sequence continues at coordinate 57,549 of NZ_JBXAFF010000004.1, read as the reverse complement.
AAGCGCCTCGGTGACGATGCCGAACACCGTGCTCGGTCGCGTCGGGTCTCGCAGGTCGGCGACGACGGCGGGGTTGGCGAAGTCGAACTCCCCCGTTGAGGCGGAGAAGTTGTATCCCCCCTCGGTGACCGTCAGCGAGACGATGCGGATCTCTGCGGAGGCGAGCCTCTCCAGCACCGCCTCGATGTCGTCGGGCGCGAACAGGTAGTCGACGATGCTCCCGATGATGCGACGCTCGCGGCGGCCGTCGGCGTGCGTGAGCACGAGGGTGTAGAGGCCGTCCTGCTCGCGCATGACGTCGCGCATGTGCGCGTCGGTGGGCAGCAGGCCGATGCCGCAGATGCCCCACTCCCGCGCCTGCCCGCGCTGCAGGAGGCGATCGACGTACATCGCCTGATGCGCACGGTGGAAGCCGCCCACGCCGATGTGGGCGATTCCGGCGGTGACGGCGCTGCGGTCGTAGGTGGGCCGGGCGATGTCCTCCGGCAGTGCCGCGAGGGTGTCTTGAGTGAGTCGCTCCATTGCGAGGCCTTTCTGAGGGTGCGGGGTGTTCAGCGGGCGAGCCAGCCGCCGTCGACGGCCAGGACGACGCCGTGGATGTAGGCGGCCGCGTCGGAGGCGAGGAACAGCGCCGCGCCGGCGATGTCCTCGGGGGTCCCCCATCTGCCCGCGGGGATCCGGTGGGAGACCTCTCGCGAGCGCTCCGCGTCGGCCTTGAGCTCTTGGTTGAGCTCGGTGTCGATGTATCCGGGGGCGATGGCGTTGACGTTGAGACCGCGACCCGCCCACTCGTTCGACAGCGCCTTGGTCAGCTGCGCGACGGCGCCTTTGGAGGCCGCGTAGGCGGGAGCGCGGAAGCCGCCGACGAACGACGTCATCGATGCGATGTTGATGATCTTCCCCGCCCCGTTGCGCAGCATGTCGCCGCCCAGCGCCTGACTCAGCCGGAACACGGCGCGCAGGTTGATCGACAGGATCCGGTCGAACTCGTCGAGGGGGAAGTCGGTCGAGTCGTGCCACGCCTGCAGTCCGGCGTTGTTCACCAACACGTCGACGCCGCCCGCGGCCCGCACCTGCGCGATGACCGCTTCCACGTCATCCGGCAGGGTGAGATCCGCCGCGATCCGTCGCACTCTCGCCGCATCGCCCGCCCGGTCGCTGCGCTGCACCGACGTGACGTCCGCGCCCGCGGCGACGAAGGCGTCGACGATGGCCTGACCGATGCCGCGCGAGCCGCCGGTGACGAGGACGCGCGCGCCGGAGAAATCGAAGGCGGCCGCGCCCGATCCCGTGTTCGAGGTCATTCTCGTCCCAATCATTCGAGCGGTTGAGGTGCTCGTATGATCATTTGTACGGGATGACGCCGCCCCGCGCAAGAACGAGATCGCGCGGAGCGGAACGGGGTCAGGCGCTCACGCGCTCAGGATGGCCTCCGCGAGCCGCCGATCGGCGATCAGCTCGTTGACGTAGCCGGCACGCGTGGCGGCGATGGTGGCCTCGGCACGCGCCGCCCCGAAACTGCCGGCGATCAGCCGCGGAATCCTCGCGAGCTGATCCAGGGGGATGCCGACGACGCGATTGCCGATGACGGAGTCCTCCGGCACACCGTCGGCGTCGAACAGCCGCCCGTTCATCTCGCCCACCACGCCGAGCTCGCTGGCGCGAGCGCGGTCGCGCTCCGAGGCGGCCGCGTAGACCGCGGACTCGTCCGGACGCCACGCGCCGATCGAGATCGCCGCGACGTCGATCGCATCGAACATCGCCGTGGCGGCGGAGATCATCGGCTGGCCGAGGAGCGAGCGCAATGCGCCTTCGTCCGTGACGAGCAGCGGAGACGGGATCGCATAGGCGGCTCCGCCGGACGCGCGCGCGATCCGGCGCACGAGCTCCGAGCTGTCGGGGAGATCGGCGCTGTTGCCGGCATGTCCGGCGAGCTGGACGGTCACGCACTTCGGGAGACGTTCGAGGTGCCGCGTCATCGCGACGAGCGCACGGCTCCACGACATCCCGATGACGTCGCCGGGGTGGACGGTCTCCTCCAGGATCCGCGCCATCGTGGCGCCGATGATGTCGACGACGTCGGCCGGGTCGGAGGAGTCGACGACCCATGCCGCGGTCAGCCCCAGCTTGGCCCGCAACCGCTCGCTGAGCCCGAGGTTCACGCCGTCCAGCGAACGCACCTCGATCTTGACGATCTCCAGCTCACGCGCCCGTTGCAGGAGCCGCGCGACCTGGAATCGACTGATCCCGTGCTGCTTGGCGATGTCGACCTTCGACTCGTCCTTCAGGTAGTAGGCGTGAGCCACACGGGTGATGAGTTCCTTCGAGAGGAGCGGGTCGGTGGCGGCGATGTCGGTCATTGTGGCTTCCTTGCACATGCATCACGTGGCGGGGTAGAACAGTCAGCATCCAGTGTGACACAAAAGCGCTCATATGAGCGACTCTGATTCGAGAGGCATGACGACCATGAGCAGCTCCACACCCCGCCCCCTCGGCCGCGTCGTCGTCACCGGAGCGGGCGGCGCGATCGGCGGGGCCATCGTGGCGACGCTGCGGGAACGAGGCTACGAGGTCTTCGCCACGGATGTCCGCCCCTCCGCTGACGACTCCGCCGGCGTCGTCGCCGCAGATCTCAGCGATGCCGATGGCCGCGCCGTCGTCGCCACCGCGCTCGAGGGCGCGGTCGGGCTCGTGAACGCCGCCGGCATCGCACTCTCCGCCCCCGTCGACGAGATCACCGACGACATGTGGGACCGCACGATCGACGTGAACGTGAAATCTGTGTTCCATCTCTGCCGCGCCGCCGGCACGGGACTGGTCGACGGCGGCGCGATCGTGAACATCGCCTCGACCTCGGCGCACCTCGCGCGCTTCCCCGCCTCCATGGCGTACTCGGCCTCGAAAGCCGCCGTGGTGAACCTCACCAAGGCGTTCGCCCGGGAGCTGTCGCCTCGCATCCGCGTGAACTCGGTCTGCCCGGGCCTGATCGCGACCCCCATGCAGACATCCGTCATGGAGAAGGTCGCCGAGGACACGGGCCGCGCCCTCGCCGACGTCCGCCGCGACGCCGCCGCCGGCATCGCGCTCGAGCGTCTGGGCTCGACCCGCGAGGTGGCCACCGCGATCGCTTTCCTGCTCGGGTCGGACGCCGCGTACGTCACGGGAGCCTGCCTCGACGTCGACGGCGGCCTCAGCATGCGGTGAGCGCTCATACGAGCGGTGAAATGAGATAATGGCTCTCATATGTGAGCACCTGTGCTAGCTTTCCCTCAGAGTTCGAGCCTGCGTCAGGCACGAGAGCCGTGTGAACGAATCGGAGATGATTCATGCCTCAGTCAGACACCCCGCCGAATGTGGTGTTCATCATCACGGATCAGCAGCGCTGGGACACCATCGCCGCGCTCGGGCACTCGCATGCCATCACGCCCCACCTCGACCGCCTCGTGCGGGAAGGCACCGCCTTCACCAACATGTACGTGACCTCACCGTCGTGCGCGCCCTCCCGTGCGAGCCTGTTCACCGGCCTGTACCCGCACACCACCGGCGTCTACCGCAACGACGACGTCTGGCGACACTCCTGGGTCGAGCGCGTCGCCGCTCAGGGCTACCGCTGCGTGAACGTCGGGAAGATGCACACGTTCCCCTATGACGCCGCCGTCGGATTCCACGAGCGCCACGTGATGGAGAACAAGGATCGCGGCAATCCCGAGCTGCCTTTCCTCTTCGACAACTGGGACAAGGCGCTGTGGAGCCACGGGTACGTCAAGCCCGACCGTCGGACGCTGCGCGACGTGCCCGACTACCAGGATCGTCTCGGGGCGTTCGTCTGGGAGCTTCCCGAGGAGCTGCACGTCGACAACTTCGTCGGGAACATGGCGCGGCACTGGGTGGAAGTCTTCCCGGGTCTGACGGACCTCCCCTTCTTCCTGCAGATCGGCTTCCCCGGGCCGCATCCGCCCTACGACGCCGTGCCCGCGCATCTCGATCTCTTCGAGGGGCGAGACGTGCCGGAGCCGGTGAACTCCGCGGCCGACCGTGACGGCCAGCCGTCCGTGCTGAAGGCCCTCCGCGCCGAGCACGTGCGCAACGACCACGACTCAGTCGTGCACGACGAAGACCCCGAGCGCCACCGGAGCCTGCGACAGCGCCGCCACTATCTCGCGAACATCTCCATGATCGACGCGCAGATCGGCCGCCTGCTCGACGCCCTCGAGGCACGGGGAGTGCTCGACAACACGATCGTCATCTTCACCTCCGACCACGGAGACACGCTCGGCGACCACGGCCACAGCCAGAAGTGGACGATGTACGAGGGAAGCGTGCGCGTGCCCGCCATCGTGTGGGGCCCGAAGTTCGTCCGCCAGGGATCGCGGGTCGACGGCCTCGCCTCGCTCTTCGACCTCGGCCCCACGATCCTCGAGCTCGCCGGCGCGGACATCCCCCCGTGGATGGAGGCCACCTCACTGCGCGGGGCGCTGACCGGCGACGGCTGGGAGGGACGCGCGCACGTCTTCGCCGAGCACGCCCGCGACATGATCCTCACCGAGACGGCTCTGATGACCATGGTGCGGGACACGGAGTGGAAGCTCGTGGAGTTCATCGACTCCGACGAGGGTCAGCTGTTCGACCTCCGCACCGACCCGCACGAGGAGCATTCGCTGTGGGACGCTCCCGCCGCGGCCGGAACCAAAGCCCGCCTGAAAGAGGTGATCTCCCGCTGGCGCGCGGAGAGCGCCCTCAGGACGGCGGGCTGGGCGTCGTCCTCCGTGTGAACGAGCGCCCACCCCCCTCAGGAGCCGGCGGCGATCGCGCGGATGACGCGCGCCAGCAGCGGACCGAGGGTCGCCTCGGCCGACTTCCCGGCCTCCAGCACCTCCTGGTGGCTCAGCGCTCCGGACTGGAGGCCGGCGCCCAGATTCGTGATCAGCGACAGCCCGAGGACCTCGAGCCCCGCCTCGCGGGCGGCGATCGCTTCGAGCGCGGTGGACATCCCGACGAGGTCGCCGCCGAGGCCGCGGAGCATCCGGACCTCGGCCGGGGTCTCGTAGTGCGGACCCGTGAGCTGCACGTACACGGCCTCGCCGAGCTCCGGCGCGACGGCGTGCGCGAGGGTGCGCAGCCGCGACGAGTAGAGGTCGGTCAGATCGATGAAGCGGGCGCCGGTCACGGGAGACAGCGCGGTGAGGTTGATGTGATCGGTGATCAGTGCCGCCGTGCCGGGGATGCGGTCGGGGTCGAGGGCGCCCGCGCCGTTGGTGAGGATCATCGTCTTCACACCCGCGGCGGCGGCCGTGCGGACGCCGTGGACGGTCGCGGCGACGCCGTGTCCTTCGTAGAAGTGGGTGCGCGCGCCGAGCACGAGCACCCGGGTCCCGTCATCCGTGACGAGGGAGCGGAGCGTTCCGGCGTGCCCCTGGACGGCGGAGGCACGGAAGCCCGTGACCTCGGCGGCGGGGATGTCGGCGACGGTGGTGCCGAGGTGCTCGACGGCCGTCTTCCAGCCGCTGCCGAGCGTCACGGCGATGTCGTGCTCGGCGACGCCGGTCAGACGTGCGATGTCGGCGGCAGCAGCGGCGGCCTGGTGGGTGGGGGACGGTTCAGACATCGGGGAGCCCTCTCTGGGTCGGATCGGTCATTCGGAGGCGAGGATGACGTCGGCGCGCTCGCGCGCGTCGTCCTCCTGCGGCGAGGCATCCATCGTCACGAGCGCGATCGTCTGCGCCGGCAGGGCGATGGTCTGCAGCGGGCTGAATCCGGAGACGACGCCGGCACCGACGTCGAGGCCCCAGAAGGAGAGGTGCGAGGACGACGTCGGGATCACCAGCTCGTCGGATGCCGGGACGTCGTCGATCGTCAGACGGACGCGGGCCCGACGGTCTTCCGCGGCGTGCAGAGTGAATCCGACGGTCTGCGCATCGGGCGGGATCGGCCGGTCGCCGACCAGCGCCAGGTGCGTGTCGAGGAGCTTGTGCTCGAAGCGCAGCACGCCGCCCTGCACCGACAGGAAGTAGCCGCCCTGCGCGTTGCCGGAGGACAGGATGGTTCCCGTGAGGGCGCTGACGTCGGCGGCGAGCCGGGCGCGGACGATCAGGGTGCGGTGGGAGCCGGTGACCCCGGTCGCGCCGGGGACGTGGCTCTGACCCGGACGCAGCTCGAGACGGTCCTGCGCGATCAGCCCGTGCGGGCCGGCGAGCTCGATGAGAACGCGCAGCGGGCGGTCATCGAGCGGCAGGACGTCGTGACGGCCCGCCTCCTGCCACCAGAGATCCTGAAGCCGGCGGAGCACGTCGGGGTGCTCCGCCGCGACGTCGCGCGCCTCGGCGAAGTCGGTGCGCGTGTCGTAGAGGCGCCAGGTGTCGTCGGCGTACGGCGCTCCGACCTCGTGAGCCGTCACCGCACGCCACCCGTCGTGCCAGATCGCGCGGTGGCCGAGCGTCTCCCAGTACTGCGTGGTGCGGCCGACGGGGGCCGTGGCATCCACGATGCTCTCGGCGAGACTCTCGCCGTCCATCCCGTCGGGAGCGGTCGCCCCGATGAGGTCGTAGAGCGTCGGTGCGAGGTCGACCACGTGCATGAACTGGGTCCGCACCGCGGCCCGCGACGTCTCGGGCGTGGAGATGACGAGCGGCGAGCGCACGCCGCCGAGGTCGACGAACTGCTTGTAGCGCCGGAAGGGCGTGTTCCCCGCCATCGCCCATCCCTCGGGATAGTGCGCGCCCCCGGTGACCGAGCCGACCCTGTCGAGCTCGCCGACCATCGCCGCCGCGGGGCGACGGATGCCGCTGTACGGTCCGTTGGTGTCGACGTCGCCCGTCGGGCCACCCTCGCGCGAGGCGCCGTTGTCGGAGAAGAGCGCGAACACGGTGTCATCGGTCTGACCGAACTCCTCCAGGGCGTTCAGCAGCCGTCCGATCTGCGCATCCGTGTGCTCGAGGAACCCGGCGAAGGCGGACTGCAGGTGGGTGAACACCTCGCGCTCGACGTCGGTGAGCTCCTCCCACGCGCTGACGCCCTCGTTGCGCTCGGTCAGAGGCGTGCCCGACGGGACGACGCCGGTGAGGATCTGCCGCGCGAGGCGCTCACGTCGCGTCTGGTCCCACCCCTTCGCGAACTCGTCGAGGTACTTGTCGATGAACGCGCGCGGCGCCTGGAACGGCGCGTGGGTCGCCCCGAAGGCCACCTGAAGGTAGAACGGATCGTTCGGCCGGAACGAGAGGTGGTCGCGCAGGTACGAGATCGACCTGTCGACGAGATCCTCGCTGAGGTGGTACCCGTCCCGCGTGGGGGTGGGGACGGCGTGGTTGTCCTCGTAGAGCTCCGGCTCGTACTGGTCGGTGCACCCGTCGAGGAAGCCGTAGTAGCGGTCGAAGCCGAGCGCCAGCGGCCAGTTGCCGTGCGGACCCGCGGGAGTGATCTCGTGGAGCGGGGCGAGGTGCCACTTGCCGACGAGATAGGTGCCGTACCCCTGCTCGCGCAGCACCTGCGGCAGCACGGGCGTTCCCGCCCGCACCGATCCGCGGGAGTTCGGGAAGCCGGTGTCGGTGTCGGCGAGGAACCGCATCCCGACGGCGTGGTTGTTCATCCCGGTGAGGAAGGAGGCCCGCGTCGGCGAGCACAGGGGGGTGACGTGGAAGTTGCTGTATCTCACCCCGTTGTGCGCGAGCGCATCGATGTGGGGGGTGGCGATCTCCGAGCCGAAGCATCCGAGATCGGACCACCCCGTGTCGTCCAGGATCACGACGACGAGGTTCCGTCGCGGCGTCGTGTTCGGCTCGGGCCACCACGGGACGGAATCCGCCACGGTGGTGCCGACGGATCCGCGGAAGGAAGGGTCGAGGGTCGTCATCGGTGACTGCTTTCTGCGGGGGACGGCACGGTCACCGGGTGGCCGGGGCCGTCGCGGGCGCGCTCGGGGCGGCGATGGAGACGGTGTGGCGCGGCTTCACCGTGATGGTGAACACCAGGGCGATGACCGCGATGAAGGCGATGTACATCGACACCGTCCAGGTCGCGCCGTTCGCGGCGCCGGTGAGCGCTTGAGCGATCACCGGGCCGAAGCCGCCGCCGAGCACGGTTCCGAGCTGGAAGCCGACGGACATGCCCGAGTAGCGCACGCGCGGCGGGAAGTAGTGCGCGAACAGGGTGGCCTGCTGGCTGAACAGCGTGCCGATGATGAGACCGGAGATGCCGGTGGCGAGGAACAGGCCCCCGACGGTGGCGGTTCCGATCAACAGGAACATCGGGAACGCCCACAGCACCAGGGCGACCAGCCCGACGACGAGGACCGCACGCTGGCCGACACGGTCCCCGAGACGACCGGCGATGGGCGTGATGATGAGGCTCGTCACCGACGAGAGGATGTTGGCGAGCAGGACGACCGTCGGGTCCATGCCGAGCACGTTGGAGGCGTAGCCGAGCACGAACACGCCGACCACGAGTCCGAGGGTGGCGTCGCTGGCATGGATGAAGACGGCGGCCAGGATCTGCGCGGGATAGCGACGGACGGCCTCCCAGACGGGGACCTTCACCTTGTCGTCGGCGGCTTCGATCTTCTCGAACTCGGGGGACTCGTCGACGCTGAAGCGCAGCCAGATGCCGACCAGCAGCAGGATCGCGCTCGCCAGGAACGGCACGCGCCAGCCCCACTCGACGAGCTGTTCGAGGCCGATCGTGGCCGTCAGCAACGCGACGGAGCCGCTGGACAGGATGACACCGATCGGCGCGCCGGCCTGCACGACACTGCCGAAGAAGCCCCGCTTCCCGTCGGGCGCGTGCTCGACGGCGAGGAGGGCGGCGCCGCTCCACTCCGCTCCGATGCCGACGCCCTGCGCGACACGCAGGACGACGAGGAGGATCGGGGCGACGACGCCGACCTGGGCGTAGGTCGGCAGGAATCCGATGATGAGCGTGACGCCACCGGTGAGCATGAAGCTGAAGAGCAGGATCCGCTTGCGGCCGATGCGGTCGCCGAAGTTGCCGAGGATGATGCCGCCGAGCGGACGGGCGATGAAGCCGACGGCGAAGGTCCCCAGCGCGAGGAGCGACGCGACGCCGGGGTTGTCCTGGGGGAAGAACACCCGCCCGAAGACGAGGGCGGACAGCGTTCCGAAGACGAAGAAGTCGTAGTACTCGAGGATGGAGCCGATCGTGGCGCCGGCGAGGGCGCGGGTCGACATCTGCTGCTTCGTGAGCACTCGCGGGTGGTGCGGTCGGTTCATCGGTCACTCCAGTGTGAGGCGGGGCGGGAAAAATATCGCTGGAATCGATTCCAGGAATCGATTCCGCTACGGTAGGGGATCAACAGGGCATCATGCAAGCGGTGTTCGATTCCGCCCCACCGTCGGGAACGCGAACGTCCACCGGATACCGTGGTGTGACCACGACGTGAGGAGGAACTCGCATGGCTGCATCGCGACCGGCCACCTCTCCGTCGGCCCCTTCCCCGGGGACGGCCACCATCCTGGACGTCGCCGCGTTGGCGGGCGTCTCGCGCACCACGGTCTCACGCGTCCTCAACCATCCCGACCTCGTCCCCGCCGACACGATCGCCCGCGTCGAGGGCGCGATCGACGAGCTCGGCTTCCGGCCGAGCAGCCGCGCCCGCGGCCTGCGCACGGGACGTTTCGACACCATCGCACTGCTGGTCGGCGATGCGTCGCAGCCGTTCCAGAGCGCCGTCGCGAAAGCGGTCGCGCGCGCCGCGGAGGCACGCGGCCTCAACGTGCTGCTCTGCGATCTCGATCACAGCGAGGAGCGGCTCATCACGTTCCTGCGTCAGCTTCCTCGTCAGGGCGTCGACGGGATCGTGATCTCCACGGGCGACGACGTGTCGCGCTCCCGCGCGGGCGCTGTCATCGCGGAGACCCGCGCCGGCGGAACGCCGATCGTCATCTCCGGCCGCCTCCCCGAAGACGACCTGTTCGGCGTGGGGGTGGACTTCACGTCCATCGCCGACGCGGCCACGACCCGGCTCATCGAGAACGGGTCGCGGCGGCCGATCCTGCTCATCGGCGACGCCGACACCTACGTGGGTGCGCGGTGGGCAGCCGGCTACCGCGCCGCGGTCGAACGAGCGGGCCTCGATGCCGTCGTCCTCCAGACGCAGTACTCCGACGCGACCTCCACCCAGCTCGTGCTGCGCGAACTGTCAGCGAGCACGCCGGCGGACGGGATCATCGCGGGCACCGTACCGCTCGCGCTCAGTGCGGTGCGCGCGGCGCACCACTGCGGTCGCCTCGTGCCCGACGACCTGGCCATCATCGCGTGCGAGCAGGTCGGACTGGCCGAGCTCGTCACGCCCGCGGTGTCGACCATCGGCGTCACGGCCGAAGCCAGCGGCGAGGCGCTGGTCGAACACCTGTCCCAGCTGATCGCGGGCCGCAATCCCCCGCACGCGACGCTGCCCTACGTCCTCTCGGAGAGACAGACCACGCGGCATCCGGCAGAAGGCGAGACCAGGTGAACCCGCGCGCAGGCCGGACCCTCCGGTGGATCTACCGGCACGGTACGGAGCCCGACCCCCGGTTCACCCTCGCGAACGAGCGGACGTTCCTCGCCTGGATCCGCACGTCGCTCGCTCTCATCGCGGGCGGGGTGGCACTGGAAGCGCTCGGGCTTCCGCTGCATCCCGTTCTGCGCCTGACGGCCTCCCTCATCCTCCTCACCGCCGGAGCCGCGCTGCCGCTGCTGGCGTGGGTGGGCTGGGGCCGGGCCGAGAGGGCGATGCGGCAGCAGACGCCCCTGCCCGTACCCGTCGTCGCCCTCCCCCTCGCGGTGGTCCTCGCCGTGGTGACCGTGCTGATCGTGCTCGGGCTCCTCATCGCCTGAATCGCCATGACCGAGATCTTCGACCCTGGGCTCCAGCCGGAGCGGACGCTGCTGGCGTGGCGGCGCACCCTCCTCACGATCGGCGGAGCGGGGCTCATCGCGCTGCGGCTGCTGCCGTCCGCGCTCGGCCCCTGGGCGCTGCCGGTCCCGCTCGCGATCATCGCCACCGCCGTCGCCCTCCACCTCCTGAGCGAACGACGGTTCCGGCACACGTATCGCGAGCTGACCGCCAATCGCGTCGTGCCCACGGTCGGGATGCTGACGCTCGTCCTGGCCGGGCTCGTCGCCGGCGGTGGCGTCACCGCGATCGTCGCCGTCCTCGTCCTGGCCGCACAGCACACACCGGGGGCACCATGACGACGGGACAGGACGGCGGGTCGTGCGGGCCGAACTGCTCGTGCGGAGGACCGCGACGCGACGCGTTCGTCGCGCTCGGCCCCGTGCGCCGTGCGGACGACGGTTCGGCGAGGGCCGCCGCCCACGACATCGAACAGATCCACGTGCCGGCGGGAGCGTTCCTGATGGGCGACTCGTCGGGCGATGCGAACGTCGGCGACGGCGAGACCCCGGTGCACGCCGTCGAGCTCGACGCGTTCGACATCGACGCGACCACCGTGACCAATGCGTCCTTCGCGGCCTTCGTGGAGGCGACCGGCTACGTCACCGACGCGGAGGCGTTCGGCTTCTCCGCCGTGTTCCACCTCGCGGTCGCCGCCCCCGCGGAGGACGTGCTGGGCAGGGCGCCGGGAACGCCCTGGTGGATCGGCGTGCGCGGGGCCGACTGGCGGCATCCCGGAGGGCGCGCGTCGACGGTCGACGATCTGCCCGACCACCCGGTCGTCCACGTGAGCTTCAACGACGCGATCGCCTACTGCGACTGGGCCGGACGCGCGCTGCCCACCGAGGCGCAGTGGGAGTACGCCGCTCGCGGCGGGCGGGAGTCCGAGAAGTACCCCTGGGGGGAGCGCGAACCCGGGACCGACGGTTGGCCCGTGAACATCTGGCAGGGCGAGTTCCCCCGCGTGAACACGATGGACGACGGCTATCTCACGACCGCCCCGGTGCGCTCGTTCGCCCCCAACGGCTACGGCCTGTGGCAGCCCGTGGGCAACGTCTGGGAGTGGTGCGCAGACTGGTTCGACCCCGACTACTACGCGCGCTCGCCGCGGGTCGACCCGCCGGGGCCTGCGACCGGCACCTCCCGCGTCCTGCGCGGCGGGAGCTATCTGTGCCACGTCTCGTACTGCAACCGCTACCGGAACTCGGCGCGCTCGCAGAACACGCCGGACTCGTCGATGGGCAACGCGGGCTTTCGCACGGTCTCGCGTCCGCGCTGACGCCGGACGGAGAGTCGGGATGCGCGGTGACGCCGCCGCCCGCCCGCGCGCCCGCGTGCGTGATGTCGATCGCGGTCGTGCACGTCGGGAAGGCCCTCGCCTCAGAAGGGTGGCGGGTCGGCCGGCGTGGTGGGTTCGGGGACGAATCTCACCAGGCTGGGTGGGTGGTCTTCGTAGTGGCGTCCGGCCGGTGAGGTCCACTGGAGGGTGCCGCCGCCGAGGTGTCGGATCTGCCAGGCGGTGTGGTGCTTCACGGTGTGGTGGCGGCGGCACAGGTGGGCGAGGTTGTCGGGTGCGGTGGGGCCGCCTTCTGCGGCTGCGGTGGTGTGGTCGCGGTCGCACCGGTGGGCGGGGCGGGTGCAGCCAGGGGTGCGGCAGCGCTCATCCCGGGCAGCCAGGTAGCGGCGGATTTCCGCACTGGGTCGGTAGCGGTCGACGGCGACGGGGATGCCGGTGGTCGGGTCGGTGAACACGCGATCCCAGCCGGGTGCGAGCCCTGCCAACCGGCGGGCAAGCCCCGCGTCGATGGGCCCGTACCCGGTGAGGAGGGGCGGGCCGCTGTTCGGGTCACCGGCGAGGGTGAGGGCGGGGACCGTCACCTGGATCTGCGCCGTCACCGTCTCGATACCGGCGCCGGTGGCTCGGGTGGACGCGGTGGCGGTCAGGAGCAGGTCGGTGAGGATGTCCGCACGCACCTGCGCCAGCGTGCGGGAGTCTTTCGCGGCGGTCGTGGCCGTGGCCGTGGTCGTGGTCGTGCAGGTCACGCCGGTGGGGCGGACGGGGCTGGTGATGAGCGTGTCGGCATCGGCGAGGGCATCTGCGTCGGTGGCATCCGCGTCGTCGTCGATGTCCTCGTCGGGCTGGTCGAGGATCGCCCGGCCCCGGGCGGTCAGGGTGTCGTGGATGGCGTGTGCGAGGGGTGCGGGAAGATCCGCGATGAGTCTGGCCATCCCATCGTCGAGAGGGAACAACCGGACGGAGCGTTCTTCATACGCGCGCTGCGCGGCCTCGGTGAACGCGGCAGGGTCGATGGTCGCCGCGATCGCCTTCGCCGCCGCAGTCATCCGCGCAGGCGACTCCGACCGGGCCGCCTCCAGAGCGAGGGTCTCGTACCGTGCCCGGTCCTCCTCGGTCGTCAACATCGTGCCGGTGCGGCTGATCGCCCACGCGTGACCGGCATCGATCTCCCCGCTGGCCCACACCTCAAGCGTCCGCGGGAACAGGGTCGTCAACAGGTACGCCTCCGACATCCGCCGTTGCACACCCCGATCCGACACCCGCAACGCCATCGCGAGCTCGAGAGCGACTTCCCGCAACGGTAGATCCGCATCCGACACCCGCACCGACCCACCCCGCTGCTGCGCCTCCTGCCTGAGCAACGCCGTCCGTTCCGCGACCAGTTCCACCGCGTCGGCCAGGAGCCTCGCCTCGGCGGCCTGCGCGGCAGCCGCCCGACGCCGCGCATCCACGACACCGGTCACCACGGCATCCAACCCGGGCCAGGTCGTATCACCCTCACGGGTACTCGTCAGCGCGTGCATCATCACCCCTGACCCGGCCACGACCGGAGGACAGGACCCGCAACAGAAGGTGGGCACGCGCGGGGTTTCTTCACCCCACTATAGAACAAACATTCGAAACACTCAAGAGCGACATCGATACGGTCCGCTCACGCGAGGCCCGGAAGCGCCGCCGCGAGACCGTGCACGAGGATCTCCACGCCGATCGCGAGGATGAGGAAGCCCATCACGCGCGTGATGGCGCCGACGCCCGTCGCACCGAGCTTCTCGGTGAGGGGCGTCCCGTAGCGCAGCAGCACCGCGATCGCGACGGCGATGACGAGCACGGCCGCGACGATCGCGACGCGGTCCAGGATGCCGGGATTGCGCGCCGCGAGACCGACGACGACCCCGATCGCGCCCGGGCCGGCGATCAGCGGCAGCGCCATGGGCGAGAAGCTGATGTCCGTCTTCGTCGCGGCGTGCTCCTTCTCGGCATCCGAGGCCCCCGCCCCCAGAGCGCGCGGCACGACCATGCCGAACCCGGCGTGCATCACGACCAGGCCGCCCGCGATCTGCAGCGCCCCGAGCGAGATGCCGAAGAACTCGAGGATCAGCGTGCCGAGAAGGGCGAAGACGGTCAGGATCACCGCGACGTAGACGCCCGTGAGCCACGACTGCCGGCGGCGGTCCGCCTCGTCGAGATGCGCCGCCAGCCCCGCGTAGGCGGCGACCGCGCCGATCGGATTCGTGATCGGGACGAGCGCCGCGAGCGCGGCGACGAAGACGCTCAGCATGCCTTCATTGTGGCGCAGCCGGCCCGCTCGATCAGTCGAGCAGCAGCGCGGGCTCCTCGAGGATCGACGCGACATCGGCGATGAACCGGCTCATGCCGTCGCCGTCGATGACGCGGTGATCGAACGAGCCCGAGACCGTCGTCACGAACCGCGGACGCACCTCGCCGTCGACGACCCACGGCTTCTGGCGGATCGTGCCCATCGCGACGATGCCGGACTCCCCCGGGTTGATGATCGGGGTCCCGGCATCCATCCCGAACACACCGATGTTCGTGATCGTGATCGTGCCGCCCTGCTGGTCGGCCGGGGTCGTCTTGCCCTCACGCGCGGTCAGCGTCAGCTTCTCGAGCGCCTTCGCGAGCTCGCGGAGGTTGAGGTCCTGCGCGTCCTTGATGTTCGGCACGAGCAGGCCCCGGGGCGTCGCGGCGGCGATGCCGAGGTTGACGTAGTTGCGCACGCGGATCTCGGCGGAGCCGTCCTCCTTGTCGATCCACGCGGCGCCGATCAGGGGCGTGCGCCGGACCGCCCAGATCACGGCGCGCGCCATGATCAGCAGGGGCGACACCTTGATGTCGGCGAAGTCGGGCGAGGCCTTCAGCCGCTTGACGAGCTCCATCGTGCGGGTCGCGTCGACGTCGGTCCACACCGAGACGTGGGGCGCCGTGTAGGCGGAGCGCACCATGCCGGATGCCGTGGCCTTGCGCACGCCCTTGACCGGGATCGCCTCCTCGCGCTCGCCCACGGGCGGAGCGGCGGGCGCCGGCGCGGAGACCGGGATCGTCTGCTCGCGCTCGGCGGGAGCGACCGGCGTCGCGATGTTGCGGAAGACGCTCGCCTGCTCCGCGTGGCGCACGACGTCGTCGCGGGTGACCTCCCCGGCGGGACCGGTCGGGGTGACCTCCGACAGCGTGACCCCGAGGTCGCGCGCGAGCTTTCGCACCGGCGGCTTGGCGACCACGCCGACCGACGCCCGCACCGTCTCGCCCCGCTCGGCGGGGCGCTTGCGGCGGGAGGTGGCCCCGGCACCCGTGCCGTAGCCGACGAGCACCGCACCGCCGTCGTCGTCGGATGCCGCGGCCTGCTCGGCCGGGGCGGGAGCGGATGCCGCGGCATCCCCCGCGCCGCCGGCGATGGTGATGATCGCCGCGCCGACCGTGACGGTCTGCCCCTCGGGCGCGAGCAGCTCGCCCACGGTGCCGGAGAACGGCGAGGGCAGCTCGACGAGCGACTTCGCGGTCTCGATCTCGACCAGCACGTCGTTGACCTCGACGGCGTCACCGGGCGCGACGCGCCACTGCACGATCTCGGCCTCGGTGAGTCCTTCACCGACGTCCGGCAGGTGGAAGATCTGCTCGCTCATGTCGTGGTTCTCCTTCGCGGCGGACGTTCAGTAGGCGAGGGCGCGGTCCACGGCCTCGAGGATGCGGTCGGCATCCGGGAGGTACGTGCCCTCGAGCTTGGCGGGCGGGAACGGCACGTCGAAGCCCGACACGCGCAGTACGGGCGCCTCGAGCGCGAAGAACGCGCGCTCCATGACGGTCGCCGCGACCTCAGAGCCGACCGAGGTGAATCCCGGTGCCTCCTGCGCGTAGACCATGCGGCCCGTCCGGCGCACCGAGTCGAGGATGGGGCCGTAATCGATCGGCGACAGCGAGCGCAGGTCGATCACCTCGCACGACGTGCCCTCGCTCTCGGCGAGGGCGGCGGCCTGCAGGAGCGTCGTCACCATCGCGCCGTGGCCGACGAGCGTGACGTCGGTGCCGCGGCGCACGAGGCGCGAGGCGTGCAACGGCAGCGGCCGCTCGTCGACGTCGACGTCGCCCTTCATCCAGTACTTCGCCTTGGGCTCGAGGAAGATCACCGGGTCGGGGGAGCGCACGGCATCCTGGATCATCCAGTACGCGTCGTTCGCCGTCGACGGCGACACGACCCGCAGGCCCGCCGTGTGCGTGAAGTACGCCTCCGGACTCTCCTGGTGGTGCTCGACCGCGCCGATGTGGCCGCCGTAGGGGATGCGGATGACGACGGGCATCTGCAGCGCGCCCTCGTGCCGGTTCGTCAGCTTCGCGAGCTGTGTCGTGATCTGGTCGAACGCGGGGAAGACGAAGCCGTCGAACTGGATCTCCACGATCGGCCGGAAACCCGCCATCGCGAGACCGATCGCCGTGCCGACGATGCCCGACTCCGCCAGCGGGGTGTCGAGCACCCGCCGGTCGCCGAACTCGGCCTGCAGGCCCTCGGTGACGCGGAACACGCCGCCGAGACGACCGATGTCCTCGCCCATCAGCAGGACGTGGTCGTCGGCGGCCATCGCGGCGCGCAGGCCCGCGCTGAGGGCCTTGGCCAGGGGCATGGACTCGACCATCAGACGCCTCCCTCCAGCGATGCCTCGTAGGCGGCGAGCCAGCGCCGCTGCTCCACCATCAGGGGGTGGTCCTCACTGTAGACATGGGCGAACATCGAGTCCGGCTCGATCGTGCCCAGGGCGTTGGTGCGCACCCGCACGTCGTCGGCGTAGGCCTGGGCGGCAGCATCCACGTCGTCGAAGAAGGATGCCGCGGCCCCCCGGCCCTCGAGGTACGCGCGCATCCGCGCGATCGGGTCGCGGCGGGCCCACGACTGCTCCTCGTCGGAGGTGCGGTACTTGGTGGGGTCGTCGCTCGTGGTGTGGGCGCCCATGCGGTAGGTCATCGCCTCGATCGCGCGCGGACCGTCGCCGGCGCGCGCCTCGTCGAGCGCGAGCCGCGACACCGCGTAGCTGGCGAGCACGTCGTTGCCGTCGACGAGGATCGACGGCATGCCGTAGCCCTCGGCGCGGCGGTACAGCGGAGCGCGCGACTGGGTGGCGACCGGCACCGAGATGGCCCAATGGTTGTTCTGCAGGAAGAAGACCTGGGGCGTGCGGTACGTGTTGGCGAACACCATCGCCTCGTGCACGTCGCCCTGGCTGGACGCGCCGTCGCCGTAGTAGACGACGACGGCCTCGTCGCGGTTCGCGTCGCCCGTGCCGGTGCGGCCGTCGAACACGAGCCCCATGCCGAAGCCGGTCGCGTGCAGCGTCTGCGACCCGAGCACCAGCGTGTAGATGCGCACGTTGCCGTTCTTCGGGTCGGTGGGGTCCCACCCGCCGTGGGTGAGACCGCGCATCACGCGGATGATGTCGATCGGGTCGACGCCGCGGGTCGTGGCGACGACGTGCTCGCGGTACGAGGGGAAGAGGTGGTCCTGCGGGCGGGCGGCGCGCACCGACCCGACCTGCGCGGCCTCCTGACCGAGCGACGGCGGCCACAGTGCGAGCTGGCCCTGCCGCTGCAGGTTGGTGGCCTGCCGGTCGAACGCGCGGACGACGACCATGTCGCGGTAGAACGTCTCGAGCTCGGCATCGGAGAGCGCGTCGATGAGCGGCAGGTAGCGCTCGGCTTCGGGCGTGGGGGCGAACGTCCCGTCCGCCGCCAGGACGCGCACGAGGGCCGGGTCGTCAGGCGGGGTCATGTTCCCACGCTAACGCCCTCCGCATGCGTCGTACTGCATGGGATCGACAACGGGAGCCGCGATCCGCCGTGCCCGCGCCACAACGCGCCGGGGCAAACCGCGCGACGGGGAGTTTCGGACGCCTCTGGCGACCGAAACGGCGTGGGGGCGGGTTTCGGGCGCTCGGGGCGTCCGAAACCCGGGCGAGGAGGCCTCAGCGCGGCGCGACGGATGCGGCGACGCGCACGATCGTGTCGAGCGCCTCGTGCTCGCCGATGGAGATGCGCACGCCGTCGCCCGCGAACGGGCGGACGATCAGCCCGGCCTCCTCGAACGCCGCGGCGACCTCGAGCGCGCGCTCCCCCGCGGGCAGCCAGACGAAGTTGCCCTGCGCCTCGGGGACGTCCCAGCCGGTCTCGCGCAGCCGCGCGGCGAGGTCGTCGCGGTGCCCGGCGAGGGTGCGCACACGGTCGAGCAGCTCGTCCTCGGCGTCGAGGCTCGCCAGGGCCGCCTCCTCGGCGGCGGCCGTGACCGACAGGGGGATGCCGGTGCTGCGCGCGGCCGCGAGGATGCGCGGGTCGCCCACGGCGTAGCCCACGCGCAGGCCCGCGAGGCCGTACGCCTTCGAGAAGGTGCGCAGCACGACGACGTTCGGGTGCCCGGCGGCCAGCACCGCGGGACCGGAGACGGCGTCGGGGTCGGTGACGAACTCCGCGTAGGCCTCGTCGAGGACCACCAGGACGTCGGCCGGCACCCGGGCGAGGAAGGCGTCGAAACCCGCGGCGGTCACGACGGGACCCGTCGGGTTGTTCGGACTGCACACGATGACCATGCGGGTGCGGTCGGTCACGGCATCCGCCATCGCCTCGAGGTCGTGGCCGCCGTCCACGTCGTTCGGAACCGTGACGGCGGTGGCGCCGGCGACCGTGGCCAGGCTCGGGTAGGCCTCGAAGGAGCGCCACGAGAAGAGGATCTCGTCGCCCGGTCCGCTCGTGGCCTGTGCCAGCTGGAAGAGGATCGACACCGATCCGGCCGCGATGTGCACGGCGTCGTCGCCCACCCCGAAGCGCTCCGCCAGGCGCGCGCGCAGCCGCGGCGACGACGCGTCGGGGTAGCGGTTGACGGCGACCGCCGTCTGCACCGCCGCCACGACGCTCGGCAGCGGCGGGAACGGGTTCTCGTTGCTGGACAGCTTGAACGCCTCCGCACCGGCCTGCTTGCCCTGCTTGTAGGCGGGGAGGGCGGCGATCTCGGGGCGGATGCGGACGGGCAGCTCGGTCACGGGACGAGTCTACGAGGGCGCCGCTCGACGCGTGCGGGACGACGCCTTCCCGGCGGCGCGGCCGCGTGGAACACTGGAGGGACCATGCGCTTCATCGTCCGCGTCGTCGTCAACGCCTTCGCCCTCTGGGTCGTGACGCTCCTGCCCGCCCTCGAGGTGGGGGTGACCCCGTTCGCCCCCGGCGAGACGCTGCAGCTCGTGCTGACCCTGCTCGCCGTCGCGGCCATCTTCGCCCTGGTGAACACGATCATCGGGACGGTCATCAAGATCGTCGCCTTCCCGCTGTACATCCTGACGCTCGGACTCATCTCGTTCGTCATCAACGGCCTCCTGCTCTGGATCACCGCGTGGGTCACGAGCTCGTGGGGCTGGGGGCTCACCGTCGGGGACTTCTGGCTCGGCGTCGTCGCGGCGATCGTGATCTCGCTCATCAACTGGGTCTTCGGCATCCTGCTGCGACCCCAGGAGAAGAAGCGCCGCTGACCGGCGGCCTCAGAGCCCGCCGGAGCGTCGACGCACGCGTGCGTCGTCCGCCGACGACGTGCGGCGGGCCCCGTACACGATCGACGTGACCGTCACCGCGCCCGCGAGCGGCGCGAGGCGGTCGCGCACCGCGGCGACACGCGGATCGGGCGCGGCGTCGACGAGCCCGGCGGTGTCGCGATACGCGTCGATGCCGTGCACGACCAGCGTCGCATCGGTCCACGCCGGAGCCGGGTGGGCGGTGCGCTCCACGACCAGGCTCTGCGGCGAGCCCGCCACCCCGGGCGGACCGCCCACCGCCAGGGCCGCGACCGGATCGTCGGTGTGGCGGATCGTCAGGGACAGCACCCCCGCCGGAAGCTCCGCCTGCACGGGACCCGCGATGCCGATCTGGGTGCGCACGTCGTAACCGCCCTGACGGGCCAGATGCGCTCCGATCATCGCGCCCTGCGAATGCCCGACGACGTGCAGCCGATCGCCCGCGACCGCTCCCGCCGCCGCGAGCGCCCGTTCGACCGCCTCGTACGACGACGACTCCTCGCCGAAGTACAGCTGCACGTTGGATGCCATGTCCCACGGCTCGTCGCGGTCGACGGCCGCCCGCGTGCCGCCGATGTAGACGAAGAACTCGCGCTCACCGGACGCGAACCGGTACTCCTCGACGCGGACGCGCGCCCCGTCGAGCCCGTCCTCCCCCGGCATCCGGTCGATGATCTCGACGAGCGAGCGCGGAGCCGCCGCGGCGCCGGGGGCCCGGTGCCGGCTCAGCTCCACGACGGATGCCGTCGCCCCCACCGGCCGCAGGGGTGGCGTGTCGGCGGGGATCGTGCCCCGGTCGGCCGCGCGGACGGCACCCGTGAGCAGCGTGAGGCTCGGGCCGAGCGGGCCGTAGACGCCGAGCATCCCGGCGGCGGCGCGCATCTGACCCTCGATCTCGGCGTGGCGGCCCTCGCTCCACGCCTCCGCGAGGTGCGCGGCCTCGGCGGCGACGTCGGGGGCGACGGCGAGCCGCCGGGCGGCGAGCCGCAGGCCGTCCGCGCCGCCCGCGCCGCGGATGCGCGCGAGCGCCTCCTGCTCCGCGAGCTCGTAGACCTCCGCGAGTCTGCGCACGCTGCGCGCCAGAGCGGCGGCCGCGTCTTCGGCGGCGCGCGCGCCGCCCTGCGGCGACGCCACCCAGAGCCCGCCCGCGAGCGACGACGCGTGCGCGCGTCCGAGCACCTCCCCCGCCTCCGCGAGGCGTGCCGCGAACAGGGCGAGCGTGGCCGCGAGGTGTCGGAGCGTGTCCGTGTCGACGACCACCAGCCCGCCGGATCGGATGTCGACGTCCCCCGTCATCCCGCCGCTTCCGCCAGGGCGCGGCAACGCTCGCGCCGCAGCGAACGCTCCCACTCGTCGGTCTCCGCCGCCGCGGCCGCCAGCAGCCGGGTCCAGGCGACGAGCTCATCGCGCAGCGGCGCCACGGCGGAGTTGCCGCCCGGAACCTCGTCGATCAGCGCGGGAGCGCGGGCACGGAGCTCCGCCAGCAGCGCGCTCGCCTCCCGCACCTGGGCGAGGGCGCGGTCGATGTCGTCGACGCGGTTCACCCCCCGATCGTCCCGGAAGCAGCGGCGGCAGCGGACGACGTCCGGGGGAATGTGGACGTTCCGGCGCACGCCGCCGCGGGGGAGGAGGACTCGGGCGACGACGCGAGTCCGGGCACGGAGCACTTTCGGCGCGGGAGCGACCTGCTCCACAATGGGGAGGTGACTCGCCGCGCCGCACCTTTCCGCGTCGTGTTCGTCTGCACCGGCAACATCTGCCGTTCCCCCATGGCCGAGATCGTCTTCCGCGACGTCGCGGAGCGCGCCGGACTCGGCGACCGCGTCGTCTCGACCAGCTCGGGAACGGGTGATTGGCACGTCGGTGAACGGGCCGACGCGCGCACGCTCGACGCGCTCCAGCGCCGCGGCTACGACGGCGCGCGCCACCGCGCCCGGCAGTTCACGCTCGACGACTTCGAGAGCAACGACCTCGTGGTCGCCCTCGACCGGTCTCACGAGCGCATCCTGTCGACCTGGGCGCGCACGACGGCGGATGCCGACAAGCTCGCGCTCCTGCTGTCGTTCGACGCCGACGCCCACGGCAATCTGGACGTCCCCGACCCGTACTACGCGGGGCCGGAGATGTTCGACGACGTGCTCGGTATGATCGAGAGCGCGAGTCGGGCGCTCTTCCGGCAGCTCGAACCGGCCATCCGCCCGTGCTGAGCACGTCACCCTGAGCACCGGCCGCGCGTCGACAGACACCGTGATCGGAGCCCGCGTCGTGACCACCGCGAACACCCTCGCCCACCAGCCCCTCAGCCCCCTCGACGGCCGCTACCGCGGCGCCGTCTCGGGCTTGTCCGCGTACCTCTCCGAGGCCGGCCTCAACCGCGCACGCGTCGAGGTGGAGGTCGAGTGGATCATCACCCTCACCGATCGCTCCCTCTTCGGCTCGGCACCGCTCACCGACGCGCAGAAGGACTCGCTGCGCGCCCTCTACCGCGACTTCGGGCAGACGGAGATCGACTGGCTCGCCACGACCGAGTCGGTGACCCGGCACGACGTCAAGGCCGTCGAGTACCTCGTCCGCGACCGACTGCAGACCCTCGGGCTCGAGGCTGTCGCCGAGCTCACGCATTTCGCCTGCACGAGCGAGGACATCAACTCCGCCTCCTACGCCCTGACCGTCAAGCGTGCGGTCGACGAGGTGTGGCTGCCCAAGCTCCGTGTCGTCATCGATGCCCTCGGCACCCTCGCGCACGAGCACCGGGATGCCGCGATGCTCTCGCGCACGCACGGTCAGCCGGCGACGCCGTCGACGATGGGCAAGGAGCTCGCCGTCTTCGCGTGGCGCCTGGAGCGCGTCGCCGCGCAGATCGCGGGCGGCCAGTACCTCGCCAAGTTCTCGGGCGCGACCGGCACCTGGTCGGCCCACCTGGCCGCGGCTCCCGAGGTCGACTGGCCCGAACTGTCGCGCACGTTCATCGAGGGCCTCGGCATCGACTTCAACGTGCTGACGACGCAGATCGAATCGCACGACTGGCAGGTCGAGCTGTACGACCGGGTCCGCCACGCCGGCGGCATCCTGCACAACCTGGCCACCGACATCTGGACCTACATCGCGATGGGCTTCTTCGCGCAGATCCCGGTCGCCGGGGCCACCGGGTCGTCGACGATGCCGCACAAGATCAACCCCATCCGGTTCGAGAACGCCGAGGCGAACCTGGAGATCTCGGGCGGCCTGTTCACGACCCTCGCCTCGACGCTCGTGACGAGCCGGATGCAGCGGGACCTCACCGACTCGACGACGCAGCGCAACATCGGCGTCGCCTTCGGCCACTCCCTCCTCGCGCTCGACAACCTGCAGCGCGGTCTCACCGAGATCTCCCTCTCGCGCGACGTGCTGCTGGCCGACCTCGACGCGAACTGGGAGGTGCTCGCCGAGGCCATCCAGACCGTCGTGCGCGCCGAGATCGTGGCGGGCCGATCGCAGATCACCGACCCGTACGCGCTCCTGAAGGAGCTCACGCGGGGCCGCCGGGTGGGCGGCCCGGAGCTGGCGGAGTTCGTGCGCACCCTCGACATCGGGGATGCCGCGAAGGAGCGCCTGCTGGCGCTGACCCCCGCCGGCTACATCGGCCTGGCCGACGAGCTCGTCGACCGCGTCTGAGGGCGTTTCGACGCGGCTCGGCGCGTCCCGCGAAAGGTCAGTCGCGCGGCGTGGAACCGTCGTCGGACGCGTCGGGGGATGCCGCGGCATCCGCATCGTCGACGAGCACGCCGTGGTCGACCTCGCGGGTCACCTGGGCGGGGTCGACGGCGAGCATGCACAGCGCGATGATCACGAGGGTGGCGATGAACGCGATCCCGGCCACCACGAGCGCCACGACCACGACGTGCACGCGTTCGTCGCCCGTCAGGTCCTGGAAGAGGCCCATCGACACGAGCGTCACGAGACCGGCGAAGAGGGCCGCGGCGAAGGCGAAGCCCAACAGCTGAACCGGCTTGAGGAGATCACGGCGGGTGGTGCGCGGCGTGCTCATGCGGATTCTCCTGACGAGACGGGCTCCGCGGCGATCGGGCGGCGCGGCGAGAAGCCGGCGATGCCGAGGAAGACGGCGATGACGGCGGCGTACCCGCCGAACAGACCGACCCCGATCGTGATGCCGGTCAGCGTGAAGCTGCGCCCGGCCTCGGAGATGAAGTATTCGAGACTGTAGGCGGGATTGACGAGGAGCAGGGCGACGCCGAGCGCGAGGGTCACCGCACCGATCAGGATGCCGTCGCGACCCTCGTCGCGGTACTCGCCCCGCCGGAGGCGGATGCCGCCGACCAGCTCGGCGATCCCGGACGCCGCCGCCCAGACGATGACGACGACGAAGAAGAGCGCGGTCGAGCGCAGCCCCGGGATGCCGGTCGCCATCCCGGCCACGAGCGTCAGGACACCGAGAAGGACGGGCGCCGCGCGGCGCTCCCGCGGGTACACCAGCCAGGCGCCGATCAGCAGCACGAGGGCGGTCGCGATCGCCCAGCCGCTGAAGACCGCGAGGCCCACGGCGGCCGAATGGTCGGGCGAGAACGTGACCATGACCGCGGCGACGGCGGCCAGGAGCGCGCGGCCGAGCTGCACATGACGCACGTCGAAGGCGCGCGTCGGGCGCTCACCGGCACCGGTGGTGCGGGAGGCAGCGGGGGCGTCGTCGGACACGTCGGACTCATCGGATCGGGGAAGGCGGAACCTCACCAGTCTAGGTCGTCCGCCGCCGGGATCCGCCTCCGACCGCCACGGCACCGCGCCGGCGCGGCCTCAGCCGGCGGCCGCCTCCACGAGGGCGCGGAGCTTCTTTTCCACGGCGGGAGTCACCGCGACGACGGCGAACGAGGTCGCCCACATGTCGCCGTCGTCGAGGAAGGCGTCCTCCTGGAAGCCGACCGTGCCGTAGCGCGTCGCGAACTTGCTCGCCGGCTGATAGAACACGACCACCTTGCCGTCGCGCGCGTAGGACGGGAAGCCGTACCAGGTCTTGGGCTCGAGCTGGGGAGCGACCTCGGAGACCACGCGGTGCAGCAGCGTCGCCACCTCCCGGTCGGTGCCGTGCAGCCCCTCGATCGCCTCGACGCACGCCTCCAGCTCCTTCGCGAGCTTCGCGGCGCCCTTGAGGCCCTTCGTCGTGCGCAGTTCCTCGGCGCGCTGGCGCATCGCCGCGCGCTCGTCGTCACTGAATCCGCCGGTGGTGTCGGCCATGTCGGTCCTCTTCTTTCCTGGTCGGCGCTCAGGCCGCGGGAGGGGTCTGCTGGATGCGGATGAGGTTGCCCGCGGGGTCGCGGATCGCGGCATCCCGCAGACCGTAGTCCTGATCGGTCGGCTCCTGCACCACGTCGGCGCCCGCGGCCGCGATGCGGGCGAATTCGGCGTCGAGGTCGTCCGAGGCGAGGTTCACGCCGAAGTAGCTCCCCTTGGCGACCAGCTCCTGCAGGGCGAGCCGCTCCTCGTCGCTGATGTCGGTGCCGACCCCGACCGGATGCAGGACGATCGCGGTGTCCGGCTGACCGACGGGACCCACGGTGATCCAGCGGAGGTCCTCGTAGCCGACGTCCAGACGCACCTCGAACCCGAGCACGTCGCGGTAGAACTCCAGCGACGCCTCGGCATCGACGTGGGGAGGAAGGAGGAGTGGATGCTGATACCCATGCGGCTCACGATAGGCCCGGTCGCGGGCCCTCCGCTTCTCGATTCCTGATCGGTCTGGTCAGCCGGCGCGCGATGCACGGCAGCATCCCCGCGCGCACGGGAGCACCGCGCTCCCGGTAGCGCCCGGGCGAGACGCCGACGAGCTCGGTGAAACGCGTCGTGAACGTGCCCAGCGACGCGCACCCGACCGCGAGGCTCACCTCCGTGACGCTCAGCTCGGTGGTGCGCAGCAGCGTCATCGCGCGCTCGATCCGCCGGGTCATGAGGTAGGAGTACGGCGTCTCCCCGTACGCCCGCCGGAACTGGCGCGACAGGTGACCGGCCGAGATGTGCACGGCGCGCGCCAGGGCGGCGAGGTCGAGGGGCTGCGCGTAGTCGCGGTCCATCATGTCCCGGACCCTCCGCATCCGCACCAGCGTGTCGAGGTCGATCCCCGAGGTCACGGCCGTGCGGGCCCCCGGGCTCCATCGCCCGCGCGGATCGCCTCCACCGTGCGGAGCACCTCCAGGCTGCGGCGCTGGTCCGGGGCCGGGTCGGCGTCGCCGCGCACGAGCGCGGCGAAGCGGGCGACCTCGAACCGCATGTTGTTGTCGGGGCCGTCGATCTCGATCTCCTCGCGGATGCCGGAGAAGAGGTCGAGCACGAGACGGCGGGGCGCCGTGATCTCGTCGATCTCGATCGTGCCCAGCTCGCCCTGGATCTCGTTCGGTCGGCGCGAGGCCCCGATCTTCGAGAACGCGATCTGCGCGACGAAACCGTCGTAGTCGAGCACGGCGGCCCCGGCGCCGTCCGCACCCGTCGCGATCGCGACCGTCGCCCCGAGCACGCGGGAGGGCGCCCCGAACAGCTCGATCGCGGCGCTGAGCGGGTACACCCCGAGATCGAAGAGCGCTCCGCCGGCGAGCGCCGGATCGAAGATGTTGGGCGTCTCGCCGGCGAGCACGAGGTCGTACCGCGCGGAGCGCTGGCTCTGCCCGAACGACACGAGGCGCACCGCGCCCACCCGCGGCAGCAGTTCGCGCAGGCGGCTCATCCCCGGGTCGTAGACGTTGCGCATCCCCTCGAACACGACGACCCCGCGATCGCGGGCGTCGTCCACGAGACGCGCGAACTCGTCCGCCGTCGGGGTCGCGGGCTTCTCCAGGAACACGTGGACCCCCGCCGCGATCGCCGCGGCGGCCTGCGCCGCGTGGGCCCCGTTCGGCGAGCCGACGTAGACGGCATCCACCTCGCCCGTCGCCAGCAGCGCGTCGAGATCCGTGCTCACCCGGTCGATCCCGAGCCGGTCGGCGAAGGCCCGCCCGCGGTCGGCGTCGCGCGAGAACACGACGTCGATGCGGATGCCGGGCGTCTGCGCGACGGCATCCGCGAACTTCTCGGTGATGGTGCTGGTGCCGATCGTGGCGAGTCTGATCACGCCCCCAGGATAGGCGCGCGGGCGTCGCCTCCGGAATGGATGCCGCGCGCCGAGGGTTGGGCCTGAGCATGAAGGCACTCGTCTACTCAGATTTCGGCGGAAACGATCGTTTCGAGCTCACCGAGCGGGAGGAGCCCCACGTCGGGCCCGACACGCTGGTCGTGCGGGTCGTCGCCGCGGGCATCAACCCGGTCGACTACAAGATCCGCGAGGGCTACCTGCGCGGCCTCATCGACACCCAGCTGCCGGCCGTGCCCGGTTGGGACGTCGCGGGCATCGTCGAGAAGGCCGGACTGGACACGCCCGAGTTCGCCGTCGGCGACCCGGTGCTCGCCTACGCCCGCGCCGACGTCGTCGGCCACGGGTCGGTCGCCGAGCTGATGCCGGTGCCGGTGCGCGCCGCCACCCGCAAGCCCGACGGGCTCTCCTTCGAAGCGGCCGCCGCGCTCCCGCTCGCGGGGCTGACGGCGCTGCAGACGCTCGAGCGTGCCGCGGTCGGCGCGGGGCAGAACGTGCTCATCCACGGCGCCGCGGGCGGCGTCGGGTCGTTCGGCGTGCAGCTCGCGCGGCTGCGCGGCGCGCGGGTGGTCGGGACCGCCTCCGAGCGCAACCACGCGTACCTGCGAGAGCTCGGCGCCGAACCGGTCGTCTACGGAGACGGGCTGGTGGACGCGGCCCGCGCGCTCGTGCCGTCGGGGTTCGACGTCATCGTGGACTTCGTCGGCGGGTCGACCCTCGACACCACGCGCGAGCTCCTCGCCCCGGGCGGCGTGGTCGCCTCCATCGCCGACAGCCGGGCACGCACCGAGTTCGGCGGGCACTACATCTGGGTGCGACCGGATGCCGCCCAGCTCGGCGAGCTCGCGCAGCTGGCCGCGGCCGGCGACCTGCGCGTGGAGATCGCGTCGACCTACCCGCTCGACGAGGCGGCCGCCGCCTACGCGGAACTCGAGGAGGGCCACACCCGCGGCAAGATCGTCGTCACCGTCTGATCCCGACGGGCGGGGCCGGCTGAGGCTCAGGGGCGCAGCGGCAGCAGGGCGGCGAGGTCGGCACGCGTGCCCGATGCGTGGATCCGGCCGGCGGCCACCGCATCCGCCCACCGCTCGGCGCCGGTCGCGAGAGCGATCCACGTCGCCGCATCCGTCTCGACGACGTTCGGCGGCGTGCCGCGCGTGTGCCGCGGGCCCTCGACGACCTGCACCGCGCCGAAGGGCGGCACCCGGACCTCGACCGTGTTGCCGGGCGCCTTCTCGGCGAGCAGCTGCAGGAGGTAGCGCACCGCGGTGGCGAGGGCGGTGCGCGCCGGCGGCGTGCCGGCATCCGCGGCACCGGCCACCGCGGCGAGCGCGTCGCGGCCGTCACCGGTGGAGATCTTGCGGACCATCCCTCCACGCTAGCCCGTGACGAACGTCGGATCTGCGGGCCCGGCGACGGCGCGGCCCGCGCCCTGGCGCGGTATGCGGCGCCGGGCGGCCGGGAGTTCCGACGATCGTCACGCAGCCGCGGCGCGACGGGCCCGTCGGTAGGCTGGCCGGGTGCGCATTCTCGTCCTCGGTTCCGGTGCCCGCGAGCACGCCATCCTCCTCGCACTGAAGGGAGAGGGCGCCGGGCACGAGCTGTTCGCCGCCCCCGGCAACGCCGGCATCGCCGCCGACGCGACGATCGTCGCCGACCTCGACGCGAACGCGCCCGCCGCGGTCACGGAGTACGCGAACGACCACGACATCGACCTCGTCGTCATCGGCCCCGAAGCGCCCTTGGTCGCGGGCGTCGCCGATGCCCTGCGCGAGCACGGCATCCCGGTGTTCGGGCCCGGCAAGGCGGCGGCCCAGCTGGAGGGCTCGAAGGCCTTCGCGAAGCGCATCATGGATGCCGCCGGTGTGCCGACCGGGCGCGCGACGCGGGCGACGACCCGCGCCGAGGTCGAGGCGGCCCTCGACGCCTACGGCGCACCGCACGTCGTCAAGGCCGACGGTCTGGCCGCCGGCAAGGGCGTCGTCGTGACCGACGACCGCGACGCGGCCCTCGCGCACGCCGACACCTACCTGCCCACCGGACCGGTGCTCGTCGAGGAGTTCCTCTCGGGCCCCGAAGTCTCCCTGTTCTTCGTGAGCGACGGCGACACGGTGCGGGCGCTCAGCCCCGCCCAGGACTTCAAGCGCGCCTTCGACGGCGACGCCGGCCCGAACACCGGCGGCATGGGCGCCTACTCTCCCCTGCCGTGGCTGGCCGACGACTTCGGCGGCGAGGAGGCCTTCGTCGCCGAGGTGACCCGCACGGTGGCCGAGCCGGTCATCCGCACCCTGGATGCCGAGGGCACCCCGTTCATCGGGCTGCTGTACGCGGGACTCATCCTGACGGCCGACGGCATCAAGATCATCGAGTTCAACGCGCGCTTCGGCGACCCCGAGACCCAGGTGGTCCTCGCGCGTCTGACGAGCCCGCTCTCCCGGCTGCTCATGGCGGCCGCGTCCGGGACGCTCGAGGACGAGCCCGCGCCCACGTTCGCCGACACCGCTGCCATCACGGTCGTGCTCGCGAGCGAGGGCTATCCCGAGGCGCCGCAGACCGGCCGGGTCATCACGGGCACGGATGCCGCGGCATCCGTCGCCGGCGTGCACCTGGCGCACGCCGCCACCGCCGACCGGGACGGCGCACTGGTCGCCACCGGTGGCCGGGTGCTGAACGTCGTCGCGACGGGCGGCACGTTCGCCGAGGCTCGCGAGCGCGCCTACGCCGCTCTCGGCGAGATCGCGCTCGACGGCGCGCACTTCCGACGCGACATCGCCGCCCGGGTCGCCGTCGACTGACGGCCCGGACGGCGATGGCGTGCGCGGCGGCGCGCGATCAGCGCTTGTCGAGGTGCGGCGGGCGCTTCATGAACAGCACCGCCACGACGCCGATCAGCATCACGATCGCCGGCAGCAGGATGGTCTGCGCCATCGCGCTGGAGAACCCGTCGACGACGAACGAGGGCAGCTGCCCCGAACCGAAGTCGCCGCCGGCGTCGGATGCTCCGGGGAGGTTGGCCTCGAGCCGCGACTGCATGAAGGCGGCGATGGCGGCCGAGCCCAGCACCGAGCCGATCGTGCGCGTCGTGTTGTAGATGCCGGCGCCGGCGCCCGCCTGACGCGGCTCCAGGTTGCGGGTGGCCGTCGTCGCCAGCGGCCCCCACATGCCCGAGTTGCCGATGCCCATCATGAGCGACGGGAGCAGGAACATCCAGATCGGGGTGTCGGCGTGCATGAGCGACGCGTACCAGAACAACGATCCCGCGACCAGGAGAAGACCCGGCACCAACAGCACGCGCGCGTCGACGCGGTCGAGCAGACGTCCCGTGAGCGGCGACAGCACACCCGCGGCCACGGCCATCGGCACGAGCAGCAGCGCGGACTCGGTGGGGGTGAGACCGCGGGCCAGCTGCACGAAGAACATGAGCGGCAACGACATGCTCGTCACGGTGAAGCCGACCGTGGCGATCGTGATGTTGGCGACCGAGAAGTTGCGGTCGCGGAAGAGCCCGAGCGGCACGAGCGGTTCGCTGCGCGTCTTGGCCTGCTGCCAGATGAACACGGCCATCACGAGCACGCCGCCCGCGATCATCGTCCACACCCACGCGGCCCAGTCGAAGTGCTCGCCCTCCTGCAGCCCGAACACGATCAGGAAGAGACCGATCGCGCTGAGCACGACGCCGATCAGGTCGAAACGGTGCTCGTGGGTCGGGAGGTTCGGCACCAGCATCCACGCGAGCACGAAGCCGATGACGCCGACGGGCAGGTTGACGAAGAAGATCCACTCCCATCCCAGGCCGTCGACGAGCAGGCCGCCGGCCAGCGGGCCGACGAGCATCGCGACGCCCGAGGTGGCACCCCACAGGCCCATGGCGGCGCCGCGGGCGTTCGGCGGGAAGGTGCGGGTGATGACGGCCATCGTCTGCGGCGTCATGAGTGCCGCGCCGAGGCCCTGCACCGCGCGGAACACGATGAGCATCTCGAGGGTCCCCGACAGGCCGCAGCCGAGGGAGGCGAGCGTGAAGATCGCGAGTCCGATGAGGTAGATGCGCTTCGGGCCGAACCGGTCGCCGAGGCGCCCGGTGATCAGCAGCGGCACGGCGTACGCGAGCAGGTAGGCCGAGGTGACCCACACGACGTTGTCGAGGTTGTTGGTGGACGGGTCGAGCGCCGCCTTGATGGCGGGGTTCGCCACCGAGACGATCGTGGTGTCGACCAGGATCATGAAGAACCCGATGACGAGCGCCCAGAGGGCCGGCCACGGGCTGCGTTCGGGGGTGGGCGCGGGCGCGGTCACGTCGCGCGTGCGTTGTTCGGTCATGAGCGTGCGGCTTCTCTCTGTGCCAGGTAGCGATCGGTTTTCTCGTGTGATCCCCACACGAAGTCGGGGTGGGCGAGCCGGCCCAGCAGGGCGGCGAGCCAGTCATGGTCGGCGGCGAGCAGGGCCCGTTCGCGGTCGATCTCGAGGAGGTACTGCTCGACGACGGGCGCCCCGGCATCCCGCGCGCCGCGGATGCCGTCGGCCAGCTCGTCCCGCGCGGCGGCGAGCGCCGCCAGGCGTGCCGTCAGCAGCGCCACGGTCTCGTCACGGTCGAGGTTGTGGGCCTCGGCGAGGGCCACCCGGAACTCGACGGGCCGGTCGATCAGCGGGAGCTCGCGGCGCACCCACTCCTCGACGGCGCGATGCCCGGTGTCGGTGAGGGCGTAGGTCGTGCGCTCCGGGCGGTTCCCGTCGCGGTCGACTCCGATCTCGGCCACCAGCCCGTGCTTCTCGAGCCGTGCGACGGTGTGGTAGACCGTGCCGTTGGTGATCGCGACGATGCGGTCGTCGCGGCGGTGACGCAGGAGCCGGATCATCTCGTAGGGATGCATGTCGTCCTCCCGCAGCAGCGCGAGAACCATCACCCCCAGCGGTGTGAGCCGGTTCATGGCGGTCTTCACGGCGACTCCTTCGATGATCGTTCGACTACTCCATATCGACTAGTCCATGTGGACTATACCGGGATTTCTCCCGGCGCGCTAGCGTCTGCTCATGGGCCCCGACGCGCGCACCGTCTTCGACGACATCGCCGCGGAGTACATGATGCTCCCGGGCGTCGACATCGGTCCGATGTTCGGCAGCGAGGGCCTGCGCATCCGCGGAAAGGTCTTCGCCTTCCTGGGCTATCGGTCGGGACTGATCGCAAAGCTGCCCGAAGAGCGGGTCACCGCGCTCGAGCGGACCGGCAGAGCCGAACGCATGACCATGCGCGGCCGCGCGATGCGCGAGTGGGTCTTCGCGGGTCCGGACGCCCTCGACCTCTGGCCCGACATCGTCGCGGAGGGGTACGCGTTCGTCGACCGCATCACGCCGCGCTGAGCATCCCGCGCGCACCGCGCCGCCCCGCGATAATGGACGCGTGACCGACGCCTCCTCGAACTCCGAAGCGCCCTCCCCCGCCACCGACCTGCCCGGCTGGACCCACGTCTACTCCGGCAAGGTGCGCGACCTGTACCGGCCCGAGCCGGCGGCGGGCGCACGGGCCGACCGCATGCTGGTCGTCGCGAGCGACCGCGTGAGCGCGTTCGACCACGTCCTCAGCCCCGGCATCCCCGGCAAGGGCGAGCTGCTCACCACGCTCAGCCTGTGGTGGTTCGACCAGCTCGCGGGCGCGGACGGCGGCCGCCGCATCCCCAACCACCTCGCCGCCACGCATGCGCTCGCGCCCGCGTCGGACGACGCGGTCGACCTCGTCCCCGCCGCCGTCGCCGGACGGGCGATGGTGGTGCGCAGCCTCGACATGCTGCCGATCGAGTGCGTCGTGCGCGGCTACCTGACCGGCTCGGGCTGGAAGGAGTACGTCGCCGAGGGGACGGTCTGCGGCATCCCCCTGCCGGCGGGCCTGCAGGACGGCGACCGCCTCCCCGAGCCGCTGTTCACCCCGGCGTACAAGGCGCCGATGGGCGAGCACGACGAGAACATCTCGTTCGCCCGCACCGAGGAGCTCGTCGGCGCGGAGCGCGCGGCGCAGCTGCGCGACCTCTCGCTCGAGATCTACCGGCGCGCCGCCGCGACCGCCGAGGCGAAGGGCCTGATCCTCGCCGACACGAAGTTCGAGTTCGGCGTGGATGCCGACGGCGTGCTCACCCTGGCGGACGAGGTGCTCACGAGCGACTCGTCGCGGTACTGGGATGCCGCGGCCTGGGCGGCCGGTTCCACCCCCGCGGAGCGGATGGCGAGCTTCGACAAGCAGATCGTCCGCGACTGGCTCGCCGCCGCGTGGGACGGGCAGGGGACGCCCCCCGAGCTGCCCGCGGAGATCGTCGAGCGCACGGCGGACAAGTATCGCGAGCTGCTCGAGAAGCTCACCGGCTGACGGGGAAGCGCGCGGCACCGGTCGGTGCGTGAGCGGGCGGGATGCTCAGCCCCGGATCGCCTCCGCCGGGTTCGCGCGAGCCGCCGCGAGCGCGGGATACGTGGCGGAGACCACGCCGGTCACCGTGCCGAGCAGAAGCCCCACTGCCGGCAAGGTCGGGTCGAGGACCGGCACCCACCCCTGTATCGCGGCCGTCACGAGAAGGGTGAGGATCCCCACGGCTCCTCCGGCGATGCCCCCGGCCGCGCCGATCACAGCTCCCTCCAACGTGAACATGCGCCAGATCGCCGATCGACTCGACCCGATGGCACGGCGTAGGGCGATCTCGGGCGCTCGGCTGCGCACGGAGAGGTACATCGCCGTGGCGGCGCTCAATGACGCGAGCGCGAGCAGAACCACCGAGCTGACACCGATCAACGTCGCCAGATCCTCCCCCACGCCCGTGCGCAGCCGGCGCAGGTCGGCGACCGTGGACACGCGCACCGCGGCGGGGTTGCCGGGGTCGAGGCTGAGCGGGATGGCCTCCGCGACCGGTGCCGGCGAACCGACCCGAGTGCGCACGAGCAGTTGCGGTGCGCCGTGGTGCACGGTGTCGTAGAGAGCCGCCGACGCGATGACCCCGCCGGCCACCCCGCTGTCGCGCCCCGGTGCGCTGACGACGCCCACGATGTCCACGGCGACGTCGTCGATCCAGATCCGTTGCGTCGAACCGGAACCGACCACGCCGAGCCGTGCGGCGGCGTCCGCTCCGAGGATCGCCACCGGCCCCGCCCAGTCGTTGTCGAGAAGCGCAGCGGCGTGGGCGGGAGACACCTCGATGCCCTGAGCGTCCAGGTAAGCGGCATCCGCGATGACGACGTTCCCGGTGAACCGGTCCTGACCCAGCCGAGGGCTCTGCGCCAGGGCCGTGACGGTGGCGTCCCCCGAGGTGATCGCCGCGGAGAACCCCGCTTCCTCCACGCCGTCGAGCAGACGGATCCGGCTCAGGTCTCGATCGATGTCCTCCAGCGTGGATCCCGTCGGCTCCACGGTGATCTCATCGAGACCGGCGGTGGTGATGCGCTGGGAGACCTGGGCCGCGGCGCTCTGACTGATGCCGAGGGAGGCGACCAACCCCGCCGTGCCGAGGAGGAACGCGAGGAGCAGGAGCAGCGCGCGCACCGGCGCGTTGGCGTGGTGAGACACGGCTTCGAGCGTCTCGTCCACCACCGTGCGCACTCCGCGGCGCAACCTACCGGCCCGCGCTTCGGGGGGCGGCCCGTCCGGACCCGCGTCGGGGCGGAGGCGGAACGGGTCGTCGGCGACCGGCTCCGCGTCCGTGAGACGCCCATCGGACAGCCGGAATCGTCGGCCCGCCTGCGCGGCGACGCGCTCGTCATGGGTGATCATCACGATGGTCGTCCCCGCCTCGTTCAACGAACGGAGGTAGTCGAGCAGACGCCGGGAGTTCGCGGAATCGAGCGCGCCCGTCGGCTCGTCCGCGAGGATCAGACGGGGTGACGTCGCGATCGCACGAGCGATGGCGACCCGCTGACGCTCACCTCCTGAGAGGTTGCGACCGAGCGCCCCGGCGCGCGAGAGCAGGCCGAGACGCTCCAGCGCCAGCGCGACCTCCACACGTCGTCGCGCCAACGACACCGACTGCACCCGCAGACCCAGCGCCGCATTCTCGGCGGCGGTGGCATCTCCCATGATGTGCGACGCCTGGAAGACGAACCCGATCGCCCGCGAGCGCAGCGCGTCGCGCTGTCGTTCGCTGAGCGAGCGCACATCCACACCGTCGACCACGTACTCGCCGGCATCGGGCTCGTCCAGGAGGCCCAGCACATTCAGCAACGTGGACTTCCCGGCTCCGGACGGGCCGACGATGGCGACGAACTCGCCCTCGTAGACGTCGAAGCTCACGTCGCGCAACGCCTGCACGGTATCGCCGGAACCGCCGGAACCGCCGAAGGAGCGTCCGACTCCCCGCAGCCTCAGCAGGGGAGCGCGACCCGGCGCGCCCGATCCGCTCATTCCGGCATCCCCAGCCGCATGCCGACGCGAAGCCGATCGTTCGGAGCCACCGCGACCCATCCGCCGGCTTGTGCCGTCACCTCGACCGCGATCCGGCCCTCCGCCGCGGCGGCCGCGCTCTCCTCAAGGCCCTCCTCGGCCTCGGCGGCACGCTCGCCGGCGCTGCGGAACTCCCGCACGAACGTGCCCTCATCGTCGGTCTGGACGGCCACCAGCGGGACCGCGAGACCGGTCGGCTCCGGCGCACGCGAGCGCACGGTGAGCGGTTGCCCGGCGTCCGCGACCAGCGACGGCGGCAACGCGACGGAGATCTGCTTGCCCCCGGCCCCGGAGACCGCATCCGTGCTGAACTCGCCGATGGCGAGCACCGTGGACGAGACGGGGGCGCCGCCGCCGGCAGACACCATCACCTCCTGGCCGACGGTGAGCCGGTCGGCTTCGAGCAGCGTCGCCCGGGCGACGAGCGTCGGGGGCGCGGTCTGCACCGTCATCAGCGGCGTCTCGCCGTCGAGAACGGTACCCACCTCGGCCGCCCGCACGAGGGTGCCGTGATCGACGGGAATCCGGGCGAACTCCCGCCAGCGAATCGTCTTCCCCTCCGTATCCGGAGACAGCTGGTAGCCGCTCGCCGTGTACAGGCGACGCATCGCGTCGATCGTCCCCTCGTCGAGGACGCCGGTGACCGTGACGCCGCGGTAGTCGAGATCGGCCAGCATCACCTGCAAGGCGCGCACGTCGGCCCCCTCGGCGCCGACCTGCAGATCACGGTAGAGCGGAGTGGCCGCCGGCACGGTGATGACGGGCCGACCGGAGACCTCGGCGACGACGGTCCCGTAGTCGATGAGATCGCCCGGCAGGACGCGCATCGCGCTGACGACGCTCCGCTCGGCGCCCAGAAGGTACTCGGGGCCCCGGACGATGTCGTAGCTGGCACCGGCGACGACACCGGCCGACAGTTGGAGCTCGGCGGCGACGACCCGCTCTTCGACGAACAACGTCGGCTCGACGCGCGTCGTCGCGTTGTCGACCGCCTCTCTCTCCGGCGCCACCAGCATGGCTCCGGCGACGAACGACGCGGCCAGCATGACGATCACCACCGCCACGAAGGCGATGATCCGTCCGGGGTGCTGCACGCGGCGGAGCCGGACGATCGCTCCCGTCGCGGAGCCTCTCGTCTCGGAGGCGTCGTCACCGGTGGGCTCGGATGAATCGGTGGGTACCATCGTCGTCGCTTTCCTGGGAGCCGGACGGCTCGACCGTAACCGACCGCACGCGGCGGCGTCGGCGTGCCCCGCGCGGTCGCGAGCATCGCGCCACGGCGCGGACGACC
Organism: Microbacterium sp. MPR-TSA4; assembly: GCF_058792815.1. Classification (NCBI taxonomy): domain Bacteria; kingdom Bacillati; phylum Actinomycetota; class Actinomycetes; order Micrococcales; family Microbacteriaceae; genus Microbacterium; species Microbacterium sp. MPR-TSA4. The sequence goes on along the minus strand of NZ_JBXAFF010000004.1, from coordinate 21,005 downwards.
CGAGATGACGCGGACTTCCGGCGTTGCCCGCGGATCGTGCCGTGGGCCGGGGCCGCCGAATCCGCGCGCCTTTTTCATCCGACCGAGTGAAATCTCGCGACGGATTTCGCTCGCGGACCCGCTCCGATCCGCGCGATCACGCGGCGGGCGCGGGAGAGGCCGTCGACGCGCCGGAACCCCGCCACCCGCATTGGCGCTAGCTTGCCGCCAGCGAGCCGATGCCACGCTCGCCCGTCGCCGACAGGCACGACACAAAAAGGGGAGATCGACCATGAAGAAAGCACGTCTCGGATTCGCCATCGCGGCCGCCGTCGCCGGCGTCGTCGCATTCGCTTCGCCCGCGCAGGCCTCCATCGTCATCTACGACGACATCATGTACGGAGGGGGATCGCGCGACCTCGGCAACGGCCTGCAGGTGGCACTCGGAGCTGGAACGACCGCGCGAGCGCCGTCAAGATCAGCGGAACGACCGCGAAGCTGTATGAGCACGAGAACTACGGCGGCGCCTCCACGCCGACGTGGAGCTCGAACAAGTCCAACCTCGTCGACCACCACTTCAACGACCTCACCAGCAGCGTCTACTGACGCCGTACGGCACCACACCGCGAAGAGATTGGTCGGCGATCGATGACATCCCGCTCGGCATCCGTGATCCTGCTCGCGATCGTGGGGATGGCCGCACTGAGCGGCTGCTCCCCCACCAGCCCGCAGACGGAGGACGACTGGGGAGAGGTCTCGATCGCCGACTATTCGCACGTCACGGCGCGTCTGAACTATGAGACCGGCACCGTGGAGATGCCGTTGGACGCCGTGCGAGCCGTCACCCCCGAAGTGGCCAACAAGAGTCGCCGCGCGATCTGGGCCGTCACGGACGCGTGCATGGCCGAGCACGGGCACCCGCGGGTGAGCGCGGACGTCTCCTGGCCCGCCATCGCCCCCGACGAGGATCGTCTCTACGGGCGCTGGAGCACGGCGCTCGCGAGTCGATTCGGTGCGGTGCCGTCACCGGACACGCTCGAAGGGTTCCGCATCGACACCGTGGCGCGCGGCGTCGCCTACAACTCGCAGCTCACCCCGTGCTGGGACGGGATGCAGGAAGTGCTCGCGCCGGAGCTCACGTTCATCGAGAGCTCGACCAACGTCGACTATCAGGTCTACCGCCAGGCGGCGCGCGCGACGCTGGACTCCCCCGAGGGCAAGGCCGCCCTCCAGAAGCGCACCACGTGCATGGAGAACGAGGGCGTCGTGGTCGATCCCGAGACATCCATGCCGAGCTCCGACTACGGCACGGGAGAGCGGGCCGACGAGACGATGGTGCGAGTCGCCGTGGTCGCCGCCCAATGCAGCGAGCAGACCGGAGCCATCCAAGAGCTGTACGACCTCACTGCGCGCTATCAAGCCGCGTACATCGACCAGCGCGAGGCGCAGTTCGTCGCCCTCGAGGAGCACGCGACAGCGGTCGAGGCGCGACTGGACGAGGTGCTTCGCGATCCGGATGCCGCGTGGGCTTCGCGGCCCGCGGGCTGACGCACGATTTCTCGCCGACCGACTTTCACGGCGCGCGTGCGCGGCTCACAGCCGGCTCCCAGGTAGCCTGACCTCGGCATCCCGCCACCCCGACGACCACCGGATCTCGACGACCGAGGAGCACGCGCATGCCCATCTGGACCCCGCACGGAGACGGCCGCACCGTCGAGCCCGGTGCCGTCGTCAAGCCGCACGAGCGGCTCGGATGGCCGGCCACGATCGCCATCGGCGCCCAGCACGTGGTCGCGATGTTCGGCGCCACGTTCCTCGTGCCGCTGCTGACGGGCTTCCCCGTGTCGACGACGCTGCTGTTCTCCGGCCTCGGCACCCTGCTGTTCCTGCTGCTGACGGGCAACCGTCTGCCGAGCTACCTCGGCAGCTCGTTCGCGTTCATCGCGCCGATCCTCGCGCTCGGCCCCGGCGACGGCAAGGCCCTGCAGACCGGTGAGCAGATCAGCCAGGCGCTGCTGGGCGTGTTCGTCGCGGGTGTGCTGCTGGCCGGCATCGGCTTCCTCGTGCAGGCGACCGGCACCGGCTGGATCGAGCGGCTCATGCCGCCCGTGGTCTCGGGCGCGATCGTCGCCCTGATCGGGTTGAACCTGGCGCCGGTGGCGTGGACCAACTTCCAGCAGGACGCACTGCTCGGCGCGATCACGCTGGCCGCCTGCATCCTGTTCGCGGTGTTCTTCCGCGGGTTCCTCGGGCGCATCTCGATCTTCCTCGGCGTCGTCGTCGGCTACATCGTCGCCGCCCTCCTCGGCCGGGTGGACTGGTCCGGGGTGGCGGATGCCGCCTGGATCGGCCTCCCCCAGTTCCACCTGCCGGCCTTCGGCGACGCGCACGCCTGGGCGATGCTCCCGATGTTCCTGCCGGTGATCCTCGTGCTCATCGCCGAGAACGTCGGCCACGTCCGCGGTGTCGCGACGATGACCGGCGACCCCTCGATCAACAAGCGCACCGGGCGTGCGCTCATCGCCGACGGCCTCGCGACCACGATCGCCGGTCTCGGCGGCGGCTCGGGCACCACGACCTACGGCGAGAACATCGGCGTCATGGCCGCGACCCGCGTGTACTCGACCGCGGCCTACTGGGTCGCCGGCATCGTCGCGATCCTGCTCGCGTTCTCCCCCAAGGTGGGCGCGGTCATCTTCGCCATGCCGGCGGGCGTGCTCGGCGGTGTGACGACCGCCCTCTACGGGCTGATCGGCGTCATCGGGATCAAGATCTGGGTCGACAACCAGGTGGACTTCTCCCGCCCGGTCAACCAGTACACCGTGGCCGTCGCGTTCGTCATCGCGATCGCCGGGTTCACGATGAACCTCGGCACGCTGAGCTTCGGCGCCATCGTGCTCGGCACCGTCGCCGCCCTCGTGATCTACCACCTCGGCAACGCCATCGCGCGGGCGCGCAAGACCGGCGCCGACGACGGCGGCCCGATCGTGCCCATCGGCCCGCTGGGCGGCGATCCCGAGAACGTGGGCTGAGCCCGCGGCATCCGCCGCCGGATCAGGCGGAGGCGCGGACGACGAGCTCGGTGGGCAGGATGGTGACGTGCGGCGGGGTGCCGCCGGCGAGGATCGACAGCAGGACGTCGGCCATCTTCTCGCCCTGCTCGTGCGAGGGCTGGCGCATCGTGGTGAGCAGCGGGTTGACCGTGCGCGCGACGGGCGAGTCGTCGAAGCCGATGATCGCGATGTCCTCGGGCACGCGCACGCCCGCCCGCCCCAGCGCGGCGAGGGCGCCGCGCGCCATGAGGTCGCTCGCGACGAACAGGGCGTCGAACGGCACGCCGGAGTCCAGGATGCGCTGCATCGCGGCCGCCCCGCCGTCGGCGGTGAAGTTGCCGTCCTCGACGGCGGCCGCCTCCAGCCCCGCGTCCGACAGCGCCTCCTGGTAGCCCACGAGACGGTCGATGCCGGCCGGCATGGTGACCGGCCCCGCGATCGTGGCGATCCGGCGGAATCCGCGTCCGATCAGGTACGCGGTGGCCTCGCGGCCGCCCGCGACGTTGTCGACGTCGACGTAGAAGTCGCGATCGCGCTCGCGCACCGGGCGACCGCCGTACACGACCGGCACGACGTGCGCGATGCGGTCGATGAACGTGTCGCTGGTGTGGTGCGACACGACGATCGCGCCGTCGACGGCACCGCTGCGCACATACGCCGAGGTCTTGTCGCCCGGATCGTCACTCGCGATGATCAGGTTCAGCACGTACTCCGAGCGGCTGAGCCGGGCGTTGATGCCCGAGACGATCGAGGCGAAGAACGGGTCGCCGAAGAACCGCGTGGTGTCCTCCGGGACGACGAGGGCGATCGCCATCGTCGCGCGGCTGGCGAGCGAGCGCGCGGCCCGGTTGGGCACGTAGTTGAGCTCGGCGATGGCGCGCGTGACCGCCTCCAGCGCCGCCGGGCTCACGGCCGTGGAGCCGTTGACGACGCGGGAGACGGTCGACCGGGACACCCCCGCGGCGGCGGCGACCTCTTCGATGGTCGGTGCGACTCGCGGCGTGTCGATGGTCACGGCTACCTCTGAAGGCTGGAGATCTGAGTGGGGGTGATCTGGACGGCGGGTCGGGGCAGCGGCACCGCCGCGTCCTCGATCGCGCGAGCGTCGATGACCCGACGATACTCCAGCGCGCTGTCCTTCGCGGTGCGCACCTGGGTCGCGTAATCGACGTGCACGATGCCGAAGCGCTTGGCGTATCCCCAGGCCCACTCGAAGTTGTCCAGGAGCGACCAGTAGAAGTAGCCGCGCACGTCCACGCCGGCATCCGCCGCGTCGAGGATCGCCTCCAGATGACCGAGCAGGAAGCGGGTGCGCTCGACGTCGTGCACGCGCGCGACGCCGTCCTCCACGACGAGCTCGTCGTCGTACGACGCGCCGTTCTCGGTGACGTACAGGGCGGTGCCCGCGGGCGCGGCGTACTCGTCCCCCACGCGCTGCAGGAGGCGGGTGAGCCCCTCGGGCTGCACCTCCCAGTGCATGTTGGTGCGCGGCAGGCCGCGGTCGTGCCAGTAGATCCCCTCGTGCGACGGGAAGGGGGATGCCGCCGGGCGGTCGGTGGGCGCGTCGCCGGGAAGCGGCGGCTCGGGGTCGGGGGATCCTCCGACGAACTCGCCGTGGTAGTAGTTCACGCCCAGCGCGTCCAGCGGCTGGGAGATCGTGGCGAGGTCGCCCGGCCGGTTCGCCTGCACGAGGGCCTCGATCGCCTCCGGAGCGACCGCGCGGATGTCCTCGACCACGTCGGCCGGGTACTCCCCCCGGAAGATCGGGTCGAGGAACCAGCGGTTGAACTGGCCGTCGATGCGCCGGGCGGCGTCCGCGTCCGCGGCATCCGCAGGGTCGACCGCGTCGGCCACCGTGAGGTTGAGCGTGATGCCCAGGCTCAGGTCGGCGTCGCGCTCGCGCAGCTCGCGGACGACGGCGCCGTGGCCGAGCAGGAGGTGGTGCGCGGCGAGCACGCCGTCGGTCACGCTGTAGCGCCCCGGCGCGTGGATGCCGGCGGTGTAACTGAGGAAGGACGAGCACCACGGCTCGTTGAGGGTCGTCCAGTTCTGCACCCGGTCGCCGAGGGCGTCGTGCACGCTCAGGGCGTACTCGACGAACTGCTCGCTCGTGGAGCGCACGGTCCAGCCGCCCTGCTCCTCGATGGCCTGCGGCATGTCCCAGTGGTACAGGGTGAGCCACGGCAGGATGTCCGCCGCCCGCAGCTCGTCCACGAGACGCTCGTAGAAGTCGAGCCCCTTGCGGTTGATCGGTCCGCCGTCGGGGCGCACCCGCGACCACGAGACCGAGAAGCGGTAGGTGTCGAGCCCGAGGTCCTTCATGAGGGCCACGTCGTCGCGGAAGCGGTGATAGTGGTCGCACGCGACGTCGCCGTTGTCGGCGGCGATGACCGCTCCGGGCACCCGGCTGAACGCGTCCCAGATGGAGGCCGTGCGGCCGTCCTCGAAGGCCGCACCCTCGATCTGGTAGGCGGCGGTGGCCGCGCCGAAGAGGAAGCCCTTCGGGAACGGGCGCGAGAACTCTGTCATGAATCGACCTTTCTGAAGCGGTCCGGGCCTCAGCCCTTGACCGCGCCTTGCATGATGCCGCTGACCAACTGTTTGCCGGCGAAGACGAACAGGATCAGCAGAGGGATGGTCGCCAGGAGCACCCCCGCCAGCACGATCGAGTAGTCGATGAAGTAGTTGGACTGCAGCAACGATAGAGCCACCGGAAGCGTGGGGTTCTGCCGATCGAGCACGATGAACGGCCAGAAGAAGTTGTTCCACGCCGACACGAAGGTGAACAGGGCCAGCATCGCCGCCGCGGGACGCGCGGCGGGAAGGCCCACGGTCAGGAACGTGCGGAACGAGCTCGCCCCGTCGACCCGAGCCGCTTCGATGAGCTCGTCGGGCACGGCCTGGCGGAGATACTGCGTCATCCAGAACACGCCGAAGGCGCTCACCAGCGCGGGCACGATGATCGCGCCGAGCTGGCCGGTCCAGCCGAGGTCGCTGAAGAGGATGTACAGCGGCACGACGCCGAGCTGCGTGGGAACGGCCATCGTCGCGATGACGAACACCAGCAGCCAGCTGGAGCCCTTGAACTTCAGCTTCGCGAACGCCCACCCGGCCAGGGTGGAGAAGAACACGACCGAGATCGCGATCAGGCCGGAGCTGATGATCGAGTTCCACAGGGCCACCCAGAAGTTGACCGCCGGGTCGTTGACGACCTTCGCCGCGTTCGCGAGGAAGTTCCCGCCCGGGATCCACGACATGTTGGGGTCGCGGATCGTGTACGAGTCGCCCGAGCCGATCAGCAGCGACCAGTAGAACGGGAAGAGGCTGCCGACGAGCACGGCGGCGAGGCAGGCGTAGACGATCCAGCCCGGGCGGGTGCCCTTGACGTGGCGCGGGCGGCGCGTCCTCGCACCCTTCTTCGGGGCGGGCAGCGCGTCGTCGACGACGGGGACGGCCTGTTCGTTGAGGACGCTCATCGCGTCACCTCCGCTGATTCGTTCGTGCGACGGGGTTCGGATGCCGCGGCGCGGTCGGCCGCGACCGCCGCGCGGGCGGCCCGCGCCGCGGCGCGCATCTGGGCGCGGGTGAGGCTGTTGCGACTGCCCTCGTCACGCACGAGGTTGCGGGTGATGAAGAGGTTGATGATGCCGATCACCAGGATGATGAGGAAGAGGATCCACGCCAGCGCCGCTGCGCGGCCCAGGTTCCACTGCCCCCACCCGATGTCGTACAGCCAGAGCGAGATCGTCAGCCACTGGTTGTTCGCACCGCCGGTGCCCGTCTGGTCGTACATGCGCGGCTCGTCGAAGATCTGCAGGCCGCCGATGGTGGACGTGATGATGACGAAGATCAGCGTGGGCCGGAGGCTGGGCAGGGTGATCGCGAAGAACTGACGCACCTTGCCGGCGCCGTCGACGGTCGCGGCCTCGTAGTAGTCGCGCGGGATGGCCTGCATCGCCGCGAGGAGGATGAGGGTGTTGTACCCGGTCCACCGGAAGTTCACCATCGTGGCGATGGCGATGTGGCTCGCGAAGGTGTCGGAGTGCCACATGACCGGGGGCAGGCCGATGCTGCTGAGCCAGGTGTTGATGATGCCGTACTGGTCGCCGAACATGTTGGAGAAGACCAGGGCGACGGCGACGGGCGCCATCACGTACGGGACGAGCACGCCCATGCGCCAGAAGGTCTTGGCGCGGATGTTCTGGTCCAGCAGCGCTGCGATGACCACGGCGGCGATGAGCTGCGGCACGGACGAGAGCAGGAAGATGCTGAAGGTGTTGCGCAGCGCCGCCCAGAACTTCGGGTCGGAGATCACCGTGGCGTACTGGTCGAACCCGACGAAGGTTCCCGAGTTGCGCACGAGGTCCCAGTCCATGAAGGAGATCACCGCGGTGTACCCGATCGGGAAGAGCCCGACGACGAGGAACAGGATGAAGAACGGGGAGATGTAGAGGTAGGGCGAGAGCTTGAGATCCCACGAGCTCAGCCGGCTGCCGAAGCCGATGCGCTTCGGGGCGCGGGAGGTGGTGGTGGTCACGGCATGTCCTTCGGGAGTCGATGGGCACCGGTCGTTGAGCGAGCGAGGCGAGTCGGAACGCCCGAGCGGGCGGGCGTTCCGACTCGGATGCCGACGGCATCCTCGCTCAACGACCGGTGAAGGGGATTACTTGATGGCGGCGACTTCCGTCTGCCACTGGGCCCACGAGGCCGCCTTGTCCTGCGTTCCCTCTTCGACGCGGGTCAGAGCCTTCTGCATCGCGTCGTTGATCTGGAAGTAGAACTGTCCCTTGAAGGGCGAGACCGTCACCGCGTTGGCACGGTCGGTGAGGATCTGGCCGACCGGAGCGTTGTTGAAGAACTCGTTCTTCGAGCTCAGCAGGGTGTCGGACTTCATCGCGTCGACCTGGCTCGGGAACGTGCCGGCCGCCTCGAACGCCTTGAGCTGCGTGTCGGGGCTGGTGAGCCAGTCGGCGAGCTGCTGCGCGGCCGCGACGTTCTTGCCGTTGGCGGGAACGGTCAGGTACGAGCCGCCCCAGTTGCCGCCGCCGCCGGGGAAGACGTTGGCGATGTCCCAGCCCTTGACGTCCTTGGCGTTGCCGGAGATGACGCCGAGCATCCAGCCCGGGCAGAGCATCGTGGCGAACGAGCCGTTGGACAGGCCCGCCATCCAGTCGTCGGACCACTGGCTGAGGTGCGCGGACTGCGTCGCGGAGGCGTCGAGCACCTGGTTGTAAATGGTCTCGACCTTCGGGTCGATGTCGATCTTGCCGTCCGAGGGGTTCTCGTACGCGGCCTCGATCTGGTTGACCATGCCCTGGTACGTGCCGCCGGCGGAGTCGAAGAACGCCTTGCCGGTCGCGGCGGTGTACTTCGCGCCGGTGTCGAAGTAGGTCTTCCAGTCGCCGGTCAGCAGCTTCGCGACCTCCTCGCGGTCGGTCGGCAGGCCGGCGGCGGCGAACAGGTCGGAGCGGTAGCAGACGCCCTCCGGCCCGATGTCGGTGCCGTAGCCGATGAGGTTGCCCTGCGCGTCGGTGGCGGCCTTGACCTTCCAGTCGAGCCAGCGGCTCTTCAGGTCGGTGGGGACCGGCGCGAGCAGGTCGGAGTACTTCATGACCTCGGGCAGCCAGTCGACCTCGATGGCCTCGATGTCGGCCAGGCCGGTCTTGCCGAGCTTCTGGAAGTAGTTGGCGCGTGCGTCGTTGCTCGTCGCTGCCTTGTTGTGGACGATCGTGACGTTCGGGTGCTCCTTCGTGTACTCGGCGAACAGGGCGTCCGAGTATCCGAAGTCGTTGAAGGTCGCCACGGTCAGCGTGACCTTCTCGTTGGGATCGGCCGTCGCCGCCGTGCCGCTGCCGCCGGCACAGCCGGCGAGCACGAGGGCGGAGGTGGTCAGGGCGCCGGCCACGAGGCCGATGCGCCGCAGTGCGCGTGTGTTCACGTGTCACTCCTTTGTGGATGTGTTGCAGGTGCGTGTTCGCGTTCCCGCCCTCCCGCGCCATCGCATCGATGTGGGAATGGGAGCGCTCTCACCGGACAGCGACGACGTTATGGGATCGCTCCCAGGAACACAAGGGAGCGCTCCCATGAGTGCATCACGGTTGTGTAACGGCAGCCGTGACAATCCGGCCGCGGCCGCCCTCCCGGTCGGCTCCGCGAAGGCCGCGCGCGCCCGTAGACTGGTGCCGACCCCTCCCTCGATCCGCGGTGCGCCGGCCCACCGGCATCCGCGATCGCGGGGCGACCGGAAGCCGCGGCCGTGCGCGGCCCACAGGAGGACCGAATGCCCACCATCGTCGTCGACGTCATGCCCAAGGCCGAGCTGCTGGACCCGCAGGGCAAGGCCGTGGCCGGCGCCCTGGACCGCCTCGGCGTCGAGGGCTTCTCGTCCGTCCGGATCGGCAAGCGCTTCGAGCTGACCGTCGACGTCGCCGACGAGAAGACCCTGGAGACCGTGCGCACCCTCGCCGCCGACATCCTGTCGAACGCGGTGATCGAGGACGTCGTGGGCATCGAGGTCGTCGAGTGACCGCCCGCATCGGGGTCATCACCTTCCCGGGCTCGCTCGACGACGGCGACGCGCACCGCGCGATCCGCCTCGCCGGCGCCGAGCCCGTCGCCCTGTGGCACGGCTCGCACGACCTCGAGGGCGTCGACGCCCTCGTGCTCCCGGGCGGCTTCAGCTACGGCGACTACCTGCGCGCGGGCGCGATCGCCGCACTCGCGCCGATCATGTCCGAGGTGAAGGATGCCGCGGCGCAGGGCATGCCCGTCCTCGGCATCTGCAACGGCTTCCAGATGCTCGTCGAGGCGCACCTGCTGCCCGGCGGGCTCATCCGCAACGCCCACCAGCAGTTCATCCGTCGCGACCAGCGCCTGCGCGTCGAGAACGCGACGACCGCCTGGACCTCGCAGTTCGAGGCCGGCCAGGAGATCACGATCCCGCTGAAGAACGCCGACGGCGGGTACATCTGCTCCACCGAGACGCTCGAGCGGATCGAGGGCGAGGGGCTCGTCGCCTTCCGCTACCTCGGCGTGAACCCCAACGGCTCGCTCGACGACATCGCCGGTCTCACCAACGCGCGCGGCAACGTGGTGGGGCTCATGCCGCACCCCGAGCATGCGGTGGAGCCCGGCTTCGGCCCCGACACCCCCGAGGCCATGCGCTCCGGTGTGGACGGTCTGGCCTTCTTCACGTCGGCGATCGCCGCCGTGGTGGGCGCCGCCGCGTAAATCCGCGACGCGGGCGCCCCTGCGGTCGCGCCCCTCGCCGGGTCGTAGCCTGGCCGAAACATGGCGGCGATATCGTCGCGGCATGACGGCACTCGCGACCTCCTACACGGCCTCCCTGCCCGGCTGGCTCATCGCCGACCTGGACGCCCTGCCGACGGCTCTGCCCTCGGCCGAGGAGCAGATGCGCCTGGTGAACGAGCTCGCCGACCGCAACTGGCGCGCGGGCAACGGCGGCCCCTTCGCCGCGATCGTGGTCGACGAGTCGACGGGCGCGCTGGTGTCCGTCGGCGTCAACGTCGTGCTCGAATCCGGCGTCACCTCGGCCCACGCCGAGGTCATGGCGCTCGCGCTCGCCCAGCGCGCCCTCGGACGGTGGGACCTCGGCGCGGGCGGCGCCCGCCTGACGCTCGTGGTCAACTGGCGCCCGTGCGTGCAGTGCTACGGGGCCACGATGTGGAGCGGTGTGCGCTCTCTCGTCGTCGCGGGCGAGGGCGACCTCCTGGAGGAGCTCACCGGCTTCGACGAGGGCCCGATGGTCGACGACTGGGCCGCGCAGTTCGAGCGGCGCGGCATCCGGGTGCGCACCGGCGTCGGCTACGACGACGCCGTCGCCGTCTACCGGGCCTACGGCGCGAGCGACGCGGTGGTCTACAACGCCCGCGGCGCCGTCGAGGTCTGACCCGCGCGCCGTCAGCGCGGCAGGCTCACACCACGTTCGGCCGCGTACTCCTGGACCGCGGCGACGAACGCGGCGCGGCGCGCCGGGGTCAGCCAGGACGCCTCGAAGGAGTTGATCGCCAGCTGGGCGAGGTCGGCCTCGGTGAGCCCCGCCTGCTGCGCGAGCGCGACGTAGTTCTCCGCGACGTACGCGCCGAAGTAGGCCGGGTCGTCGGAGTTGATCGTCACGCGCACGCCCTCGCGCAGCAGCGTCACGATCTCGTCGGCCTTCATCTGGGCGGTCACGAACGAGTTCGACACGGGACAGCACGTGAAGCCGAGGCCGCGCTCCTTCGCGAGCGCGATGAGCTCGGGGTCCTCGACGATGTTGGTGCCGTGGTCGATGCGGTCGACGCGGATGTCGCGGAGCACCTCGCGGATGTTGTCGATCGAGCCGACCTGGTCGATGTCGCAGTGCATCGTCAGGAAGAAGCCCTCGGCCTTCGCCCTCGCGAAGACGGCGGCGAACTTCGACGGCGGGTTGTCGCGCTCGTCGGAGTCGAGCCCGACGCCCACGATCCACTGCTTGTAGGGGAGCGCCTCCATGAGGGTCGCCATGGCGAACTCGGCGGAGAAGTCGCGCAGGAAGCAGAGGATCAGCTCGGCGGAGATGCCCAGCTCGTCCTGAGCCCGCACGGCGGCGCGGCGGTAGCCGCCGATGACGTCGGAGAAGGGCACGCCGCGGCTGGTATGCGCCTGCGGGTCGAAGAACATCTCGGCGTGGACGACGCCCTGCTCCTTCGCGCGCAGCAGGTAGGCCCAGGCCAGGTCGTGGAAGTCGTCCGCCGTCTGCAGCACCTCCATCGCCGGGTAGTAGACGGCGAGGAAGCTCGTCAGGTCGGTGAAGTCGTAGGTGGCGCGCACCTCGGCGACGCTCGTCTCGGCGAGGCGGATGCCGTTGCGTTCGGCGAGCGCGAACTTCAGCTCGGGCTCGAGCGTGCCTTCGAGGTGGAGGTGGAGCTCTGCTTTGGGCAGGCCGAAGGCGAACTCGGCGAGGTCGGACATCGTGGACCTTTCGGGGCGGGGGATCAGGCGCGGTCGGACATGCCCATGCGGGCGAGGAGGACCGCCTCCAGGATATGGACGAGGTTGTACAGCAGCAGCGCCGCGACGGTGATCACCGCGACCGACGACCACAGAGCGGAGAACTGCGCGGCGGCGATGTAGCCGCCGAACGCGCCGCCGATGCCGCCGCCGACGGCGAGCCACTCGGCCAGCAGCGCCCCGGTGATGGCACCGGGCACCGAGATGCGCACCGCCGCGAGCAGCGAGGGCAGCGCACTGGGCAGCGCGACCTTGCGCAGCGTCGTCCACGACGATCCGCCGTAGACCTCGACGAGGTCGTTCATGTGCGCCGGCGCGGACTTCAGGCCGAAGGCGATCGTGACGAGGGCGGGAAAGAGCACGACGATGCCGCCGAGCACCGCGATCGTCGCGAAGTCGCGGGCGAAGATCAAGATGATGACGGGAGCCATCGCGATCAGCGGCACCGATCGCAGCAGCATCGCGAGCGGCATCAGGGCGTGCTCGACACCCGCGCTCAGCTGGAACAGCGCGGCGACCAGGATCGCCACGAGCAGCCCGGCGACGAAGCCGATCGCGGCGTGGCCGAGCGACACCCACAGCTGGCCGAAGACGGTGGCGCGGTTGGCCTCCGCGGCGGGAACGGTGAAGAGGTAGTTCCACACGTCGAGCGGTCCCTTGCCGACGTACGGGCTCACCCGGAACGCCCACAGCGCACCGGCCCACAGCACGAGCACGGTCACGACCGTCAGCACGAGGGTGAGCACGCTCGACCCCAACGCGCGCAATACGGCCGTGCCGCTCATCGGCGGGCTCCCTTCGCCCAGGGCGCCACGAGGCGGGCCACGACGCCGAGCAGCGCGTAGCCGACCAGGGCGACGGCGCCGGAGACGAGGGCGAGCGCCCAGACCCGTGGGGCGTCGAGCGCCTGCTGCGCGGCGATCATCGCCGGCCCCACACCGAGCTCCACCTTGCCGAAGAACTCGCCGAGCACGGCACCGAGGAAGGCCGCCGGCACGGCGATCTGCAAAGCGTTGAGCACGGACGGCAGCGCCGCGATCAGCCGGATCTTCCGCAGCTGCGTCAGCCGCGATCCGCCGTAGACGGCGACCACGTCGAGGCTGGCCCGGTCGGCGGCCTTGAGGCCGAGCAGCGCGCCGACGACGGTCGTGAAGAAGACCGCGAGGGCGGCGAGGAAGGATGCCGTCCCCGACGGCTCGCCCGGCTTGGGCACCGGGATGATGACCACGAGCAGCATGCCGATCGCGACGATCGGGATGCAGTAGGTGATGATCGCGAGCTGCATCACCACGCCCTCCAGGCGCGGCACCACGAGCACGAGGGCGGAGAGCAGCAGCGCGAGGCCGTTGCCCCACAGATACCCGGTTCCCGCCTCACTGATCGTGACGGAGAAGTTGCGGGCGAAGTACGACCATCCGCTGTCCACGATCTCGGCGACGACCTGCGGCGGGGTGGGGATGGCCTGGACCCCGCCCGGGCCGACGCGCGCGAACACGGTGGCGGCGAGCACCCACCACAGCAGGATGATCCCGACGCCGCCCAGCACGCCCGTGAGCCAGGCCGGGAGGCGGACGGCGCGGCGGGTGAGGCCGCGCGTCATCGCCTGGTCAGTGGTCATCGGCCGCGGCGCCTCCCGCGCCGAACAGCAGCTCGGATGCCCGGTCGACGTAGGCGTGGAACTCCGGCGTGCGCATCATCTCGGGCAGCCGCGGACGCGGCAGGTCGATCTCCATGACCTCCTTGACGCGACCCGGACGCGGGCTCATCACCGCCACCTGATCGGAGAGGAAGATCGCCTCGGAGATGCCGTGCGTCACCATGAGGGTGGTCGCCGGCTTCTCGGTCCAGATGCGCAGGAGCTCGAGGTTCAGCTTCTGCCGCGTCATGTCGTCGAGGGCGCCGAAGGGCTCGTCGAACAGCAGCACCGACGGCTTCATGATGAGCGAGCGCGCGATCGACACGCGCTGACGCATGCCGCCCGACAGCTGCGCCGGCTTCGCCTTCTCGAAGCCCTTGAGCCCGACCAGCTCGATCATCTCGCGCACGTAGTCGCGGTCGACGGGACGGCCCGCCACCTCGAACGGGAGCTGGATGTTGGACTGCGCGCTGCGCCAGGGCAGCAGCGCCGAGTCCTGGAACGCGATGCCCAGCTCCCCCGCCTTGCGCAGCTCCTTCGGGCTCTTGCCGTCGACGCGCGTCGTTCCGCTCGTGGGCTCCTCCAGCCCCGCGAGGATGCGCAGGATCGTGGACTTGCCGCAACCGGACGGCCCGAGCAGCGACAGGAACGATCCCTGATCGGTGTGCAGATCGGCATCCTGCAGCGCCACCACCTGCGTGCGACCGACCGTGAAGGTCTTGTTGAGTGCGGTGATCTGCAGACCGGTGCCCGGGCTCATCGCCTGGGCACCGGTCCGGGTGGCCGTGTCGGTCACGAAAGCTCCGTCGTCCCCGGCCTCAGCCCGCGTACGCGACGAGGCTCGGGTCCTCGGCGTAGACCTCAGAGAGGAGGCTGAGGTCGAACAGGTCGGATGCCTTGAGCGTGATGCCGGCGCCGGCGAGGCTCTCGATCGTCATGCTCTGGAGCTTGTCGGAGATGGTGAACAGGCCGTTGGCAACGGTCTCGTCCGAGACGACGAGCTCGTTCTGCGCCTTCGATCCGGCGAGCGTCTTGGCGGGGTCGAGCCCGAGGTCGGCGCCGTACGTCGACATGGCCAGGTCGGCACCCTCCTGCGGGTCGGCGAGCGCATCCTTCCAGCCGCGGATCTCGGCCTTGAGGAACGCCTTGAGCATCTCGCGCTTGTTGGCGATGGTGTCGTCCGTCGCCGCGACGGTCTCCGCGACGAAGGGGAGGCCGTTCTCGGCGAACGGGAGGTTGGTGGTCGCGATGCCCTTCATCTCCAGCGTGATCGCCTCGTTCGTGAGGTACGCGACGAAGCCGTCGACCTCGCCGTTGACCAGCGGTGCCGGGTCGTACTGGACCGGGACGATCGTCAGCTCGGAGGGGTCGATGCCGTTCGCGCTCAGCAGCGCCTTGAACAGCGACGCGTTGGAGTCCTGCACGCCGATCTTCTTGCCCTTCAGGTCGGCGGGGGTCGAGATGTTGCCGCCGCTCTTGAGCGAGAGGATCGTGAAGGGGTTCTTCTGGAACGTCGCGCCGATGATCTTGACCGGCGCCCCCTCGTTCGCGACGGCCGCGCCGACCGACACCGAGTCGCTGAGGGCGACCGTGGCCGTGCCGCTGGCGAGCTCCGCCACACCGGTGGACGGACCGGGGACGAGGTTCACCGAGGAGAACCCGGCCTCCTTGTAGTACCCCTTGCTGTCGGCGATGTACTCGCCGGCGAACTCCTCGTTCTTGATCCAGCTCAGCTGCACCGTCAGGTCGCCGTAGTCGGCCGCGGCCGACGCGGACGGGTCGGACGACGACGCCGACGAGGAGGAGCAGCCGACGAGGGCGGCGACGGCGAGGGCGGTGCCCGCAAGGGCGGCGGCGGCGCGGCGAGCGCGTCGCGAGGAAAGGATGCTCATGTGCTGTGATCTCCGTGTTCTTGACGGTTCTCTTCGGGGCGAGGACCTCGTGCGCCACCGGCGCGACTGCAAGCGACGCTAGGAGATGCACGTTTCGCGGACATCGGGGGTCTGTTTCGGGGCGGTTACGCCTCCGTCGGACGACGGTCGACATCGCGCCCGTGCCAGAGGTCGGCGCACTCCACCGCCTCCGCGCCGTGCGCGCGCAGGTAGCCGCCGGCGCCGCGGTCGGCACGCAGCGACGCCCCCAGCGGGCCCCAGTGGTCACGGCCGATGAGCACGGGATGCCCGGGAGCGCCGGCGTAGCGCGCCCGGCGGAGACTGCTCGGCCCGGCATCCCGCATCACCCGACGGCAGGCGGATGCCGGGAGCTCCGGGACGTCGACCGGCACCAGCAGCGCGGCCGCGGCGGCGGTCCCGGCGGCCGCGTCGAGGCCGGCCCGGACGGAGGCCGACAGCCCCTCGCGCCACCGCGGGGCGCGGACGACGACGGCCTCGCGGGGCACGTGGACGGCGGCGTCGTCGGCCGCGGCGCCCAGCACGACGAGCACCGGGTCGCACCCGGCGGCCCGGAGCGTCCGCACCGCGCGGGCCAGCCACGGCTCGCCCGCGGCGTCGCGCGCGAGCGCCTTCGGCCCGCCGAAGCGGGTGCCCGCACCCGCCGCGAGCACGATGGCGCAGACGGTCACAGACGCGCCATCGGAGCCCGCGGCACCGCGCAGATCACCGCGCGCGGCGCTGCGGGCCGCTCGCGCGTCGGCGGCGCCGGGGCGGTGCCGCCGTGGATCGCACCGGCGAGGGTCGACAGCGCAGCTCCCGATCCGCCGTGACGGTCGGCGACGATCTCGGCCAGGATCGACAGCGCCGTCTCGTCGGCCGAGACGGCGCCGAGGTCGAGGCCGATCGGAGAGCGCAGGCGCGCGAGATCGCGGTCGCCGACACCGGCCTCGCGCAGCCGCCGCATCCGGTCGTGGTGCGTGCGCCGGCTGCCCATCGCGCCGACGTAGTCGGCACCGGAGGCGAGCGCGACGCGCAGCGCGGGAACGTCGAGGCGCGGGTCGTGGCTGAGCACGCAGATCGCGGTCGGGCCTTCGAGACTCTGCGTCGCGAGGTAGCGGTCGGGCCAGTCGACCACGACCTCGGCTCCCGGGAAGCGGTCGACGCTCGCGAAGACCTCCCGCGGGTCGACGACCACGACGCGGTGGCCGAGGGCGGCGCCCAGCCGGGCGAGCGCGACGGCGAACTCGACGGCGCCGACCACGATGAGCCGTGGCCGCGCGCCGACCTCGACGACGACCGCGTCGGCATCCGTACCGGCATCGCCGTCATCGTCACCGGCCTCGATGACGAATCCCGCGCCGGTGAGCGGCCCCGACGTGACGAGACGGAACCGGGTCGGGATGCCGCGGGCATCCCGTTCGGCCAGCAGCGCCAGCTGCGCCGCCGCCGCACCGGCCGGCGGAACCGGGCGCACGAGGACGTCCACCGCCCCGCCGCAGGTCAGGCCGATCGCGAGGCCCTCGCCGTCGCTGTAGCCGAAGGTCTCGACCGAGGCGTCACCGGTCGCGATCGCCTCCAGAGCGCGCTCGTAGACGGCGCCCTCGACGCAGCCCCCGGACACGTTGCCGAACACCCCGGCCGCCGAGACGATCATGCTCGAGCCGACCGGACGCGGCGCGCTGCCCGACGTGCCGACGACCGTGGCGATCGCGAACGCTCGCCCCTCGCGCACCCATCGGGCCGCCGGGGACAGGATCTCGCGCATGGCCGCCACGCTAACCACCGCTCGTTGCGGGCCTGTTGCGGGCGCGTGAAACACGGGCGAAACGGCGCTCTGTTTCACTCGATCACCATCGGGCCCGCGCAGGCGAACGCGCCGCGCACCCATCGAACGAGTAACGGAGCAGCACCATGGACATCACCACCGTCCGCGCGTTCCGCCTCGCGCACACCCGCGACGACCTCGTGCTCGCGCCCGGAGAGGTCGTCATCGCGGGCGGCACGTGGCTGATGAGCGAGCCGCAGCCGGCGGTGACCGGCTTCGTCGATCTGACCGGGATGGACTGGCCCGACATCGAGGTCGCCGCGGACGGCCTGCGCATCGGAGCCACCTGCACGATCGCGCGTCTCGTGGCCTTCGCCGCGGAGGCGCCGATCGAATGGACCGCCGCATCCCTGATCCCGGATGCCGCGAATGCCCTCCTCGCCTCGTTCAAGATCTGGAACACCGCCACCGTCGGCGGGAACGTCTGCCGGGCCTTCGCCGCCGGCGCGATGGTGTCGCTGTGCGTCGCCCTCGACGGTGTCGCCGAGATCTTGAGCGGGGCGGGCGATCGCGAGCTGCCGGTCGCGGAGCTGGTCACCGGCAACGGGACGACGGCGCTCGCTCCCGGTGAGGTGCTGCGCAGCATCCGCCTGCCGGCCGCCGCGCTGCGCTCGCGCGCCGCGCTGCGCAAGATCGCCCTCGCCGAGCACGGGCGCTCGGGTGCCGTCGTCACGGGCCGCGTCGACCCCGACGGCACGAGCGTCTTCACCGTCACGGCGGCCACGTGGCGCCCGACCGTGCTGCGCTTCCCCGCCGTGCCGGATGCCGCGGTCCTCGCCGCGGCGGTCCACGGCGCCGCGGGCTACTACACCGACCCCCTCGGGTCGGCGGACTGGCGCCGCGGTGTCAGCGCCGTGCTCGCCGAGGAGATCCGGAGGGAGCTGACATGAGGTGGACCGTCGACGGCGCCGAGAGGGATGCCGACCCCCGCCCCGGCCAGTGCCTGCGCACGCTGCTGCGCGAGACGGGGCACACGCAGGTCAAGAAGGGCTGCGACGCCGGCGACTGCGGCGCCTGCACGGTGCTGCTGGACGGCGAGCCGGTGCACTCCTGCCTCATCCCCGCGGTCCGGGTCGAGGGACGCGCCGTCACGACGGCGGCGGGGCTCGCACCCGGCGACGAGCTGCACCCCGTGCAGGAGGCGCTCGCCTCCGGTTTCGGCTTCCAGTGCGGGTTCTGCACGCCGGGCATGAGCGTGACGGCCTCCACCCTGTGCGCGTCCGATCTCGACGACCTCGACCGACGCATGAAGGGCAATCTCTGCCGCTGCACCGGCTACCGTCCGATCCGCGAGGCGATCATGACGGCCGTCCGCGAGACCGGACCGTCGCGCCGCGAGCGGGTCGTCGCTCCGCCGGAGGCGCCGGTCGTGGGGCGCTCGGTTCCGCCGGAGGCCGGGCCGCGACTGACGCAGGGACGCGAGCCCTTCACCTTCGACCTCGAGCCCGGCCATCCGGCGACCGACGCGCTGGTGCTGCGGCTGGTCACGAGCCCGCACGCCCACGCGCGGATCACCGGGATCGACGTCTCCGCGGCTCGCGCCGTTCCGGGCGTCGTGGCCGTCCTGACGCACCGGGACGTGCCCGACGTGCGCTACTCCACGGGTCGGCACGAGCACCGCACCGACGACCCCGACGACACGCGCATGCTCGACGACGTCGTCCGCCACATCGGCCAGCGGGTCGCCGCGGTGGTCGCCGAGACCGCCGAGGCCGCCGACGAGGCGTGCCGGCTCGTCCGCGTCGACTACGCGCCGCTGCCCGCCGTGTTCGATCCCGACGAGGCGCGACGACCCGGCGCCCCGCTGCTGCACCCCGAGCGCACGCCCGACGACCGCGTCGACGAGGCGGGACGCAACGTCATCGCGAGCGTGCACTCCGGCCCCGACGTCACCGCGGCCCTCCGCGCGAGCGCCGTGACCGTCAGCGGCACCTGGCAGACCTCGCGCGTGAGCCACGCGCAGCTCGAGACCCACGGGTCGATCGGCTGGATCGATGACGAGGGTCGCCTCGTCATCCGCTCCTCCACGCAGGTGCCGTTCCTCACGCGCGACGAGCTCGCCCGCATCCTCGGGCTCGACCGCGACCGCGTCCGGGTGCACGCCGCGCGCCTGGGCGGGGGCTTCGGCGGCAAGCAGGAGCTGTTCACCGAAGACCTCGTCGCCCTCGCGGTGCTGCGCACGGGCCGGCCGGTCGCGTTCGAGTTCACGCGCGCGGACGAGTTCCAACGCGCCGCCGTGCGGCATCCGATGCGAGTGAGCGTCACGCTGGGCGCCGACGACGAGGGCCGGCTCACAGCCATGGCGATCGACGTGCTGAGCGACACGGGCGCCTACGGCAACCATTCCCGCGGCGTGATGTTCCACTCGCTCGCCGAGTCTACGACGATCTACCGGGTGCCGCTCAAGCGACTGGACGCCGAGGTCGTCTACACGAACAACGTCCCCTCCGGCGCCTTCCGCGGCTACGGGCTCGGGCAGATCGTGCTCGGCGTGGAGTCGGCCATGGACATGCTGTCCGAGCGGCTCGGTATCGACCCGTTCGAGCTGCGGCGCCGCAATGCGGTGACACCGGAGGACGATCCGGAGCACGACGACCTCGTCTGGGGCAGCTATGGGTTCGACCAGTGCCTCGACCTCGCCGAGTCGGCGCTGCGGCGCGGCAACGGGGCCGAGGCGCCCGCGGGCTGGCTCGTCGGCGAGGGCGTCGCCGCCGCGATGATCGCCACGATGGCGCCTTTCGGCCACATCGCGCACACGAGCGCGACGCTGCGCGCCGACGGCACCTACCTGGTGCGCGCCGGGACGGCGGAGTTCGGCAACGGCACGACGACCGTGCTCCGCCAGATCGCCGCGACCGACCTCGCCGCCGACCCCGCCCGGATCGCCCTGTGGCACGCCGACACCGACGCGGTCGCGCACGACACCGGCGCATTCGCGTCCGCCGGCATCACCGTCGCCGGCAAGGCGCTGCACGCCGCGTGCCTCGCCCTGGCGGCGCGACTGCGCGACGACGCGGCGGCACTGACCGGCACGGATGCCACCCACGCCCGACTCATGCCCGACGGCGTATACACACCCGCACGAGTGGTGTCTTTCGCCGAGCTGACGGCGGACGGCGAGATCTCGGCCGACGGCAGCGAGGCCGGCGAGCAGCGCTCGCTCGCCTTCAACGTGCACGCCGTGCGCGTCGCGGTCGATCCGCGGACGGGCGTCGTCCGCATCCTCCAGTCGATCCAGTCGGCGGATGCCGGATTCGTGATGAACCCCGCGCAGTGCCGCGGCCAGATCGAGGGCGGCGTCGCACAGGGGATCGGCAGCGCGCTCTACGAGGAAGTCATGGTCGACGAGGGCAAGGTCGTCACCCCGGTCTTCCGGCTCTACCGCGTGCCCCAGTTCGGCGACGTACCCGAGACCGAGGTCTACTTCGCCGACACCGCCGACGAGCTCGGACCCTTCGGGGCGAAGTCGATGAGCGAGTCGCCGTACAACCCGGTCGCGCCCGCGATCGGCAACGCGATCGCCCGCGCGCTCGGCGCCCGCCCGTACGTCCAGCCGTTCCGCCGCGACCGCGTCTGGCGCCTGGCGTCGCCGCACCGCGACTCCTGACCCGGTCGGGGTGGGGCTGGGT